>JAAZBV010000036.1 GCA_012513605.1 Desulfatiglans sp.
CCTCCACCTGAGCTATCACAAGGGCTAAATGTCTCTGTAGTGAAGACTTTTTAACCTCTGCTAAAAAATACTTCATATTTTCAATTACTTATTTTTTTAAACATGCCCAATAGCGAAAGTCGGGCTAGAGTTCCGGCAGCAAATAAAATATGGTTGGGATACAGCCTGCATCACCGCTCCGGCGTGTTTAAAACCGGATCACAGTTCGGCCATATTCGCGGAGGCAGCAATTACAACAGTATTTATCTGCAATTTCATTATTAAAATATGCTGAAAATCACCTGTTCATATTTCCGTTTCAAGAATACACCCCTGAAAGACCTGCGAGTGAGAATCGGTTAATGTGGAGACCCTTTTTATTTCAAGCCTACAACACCTGAGAGGGATCCAAAGGCACTGGGTAAGATATGAAATGCGAATATGATTTGGATTTAGATTTCGGAAATTAGATATAATAGAAATCTGGATCAATATCTCAATCGAAATCAAAATCGCAACCAAAATCGATAAACTACAAATGTTACGCATCCTGATCTGGTTGAATATGGGGTTTTGTCAGTGTCTTTCCAGCCAGTTCCTTTTCAAGCAGGCGTAAAAATGTGCTTGAAAATTTAACAAGATTTATTTCAATGGATTCAAGCATCCTTATAAGAATGTTATTGGCCATGGCAGCCGGAATGGCAACTATAAGCCCTATCACCGTTGTAACAAGGGCCTCCGCCATGCCAGGGGCAATAGCATTAAGACTTGAAGTGGTAAGCCCCCTGAAACCATGAAATGAGTTCATAATTCCCCATACAGTACCGAAAAGACCAAGGAGCGGCGCTACAGTTGTGCATGTACCAAGGAATGGCAATGTGCCATATAGTTCTTCTACCTGTATATTGATTTCTTCCTGAAGGGTTTGACGAATGTTATTGAGGATTATCCTGTCCCTGGTATCATCCGGCAAATTTGTATTCATCAACCTGCTGATTTCATTTATACCCTCAGAGGCCACAATGAATGAAGGTGAATCTGGTGTTTTTTTAAGGCGTTTCAGGGCTGTTTGCAATGAAGATTGCACCTTCAGGATGCTTATGTTTTTTTTGGTATCTTTTAATGTCAGGTTTAATTGGCGGGATTTAAATAATATAAGGTTCCAACTCAGGATAGACATCATAACAAGTACAAGCATAACAAGTTTGATCATCAGACTGGAATTACTGATCATGAAGATAAAATCAGAGCCTGTCATTGTAAAATTCCCTTATTCCCATTGTTATTTTGTATAAAGATTCATCTATAGCGGTTGCAGCCATCTCTGTCAATCATGAAAGAAAACAGGGGTCACCCTTGATATTGGATAGATACCTGAATAATATCGGGTTGCCTTGTTTAACCCGACCTGCATGCTCCCAAGACAAATCCTTTGCCTGATCGTTATTTGCGCCTTCTGGGATTATATATTTTACCAGCCTCTAAAAATTCTTTCAGGTCTGCATGTGCGCTGGTATATTTAAGTTTTGGAAGGGGGTTTTCCTTCCATCTTGGCTGCAACTCATATTTTATAAGCTTTTTCGGTTTTACAGGTTCAATTGATGGTGCAACAGGGCAGGATGTTGATATAAAGCCTATCCTTTCTCCACTGTTGTTAAATATGATGCCGTCAATAAACCAGCCGAGGTGTTTACCATTTATTCCAAAAATCATTCTTTCATTAAAGAGATAGGCTACCTGCTGACCATGCCACATATAGATAGTTGAATCATAATCATCAGCCAGATATGCGACAGCCTCACCATTCTTATTAAAAAATGCCCTCTCCAATAATGCCCCCTTTTAAAAAGAAAGCTTAATGATCAAAATAAAATTTATTTGGCATATTCAACAGACCTTGTCTCCCTTATAACAGTTACCTTGATCTGCCCGGGATAGGTTAACTCCTTTTCTATCTTGCCTGCGATGTCTTTACATATTATGGCAGACTGATCATCATCAACCTGGTCACCCTCCACCATAATCCTTATCTCTCTTCCTGCCTGTATAGCAAAGGACTTACTTACACCGGTAAAGGACATGGCAATCTTTTCAAGCTCTTCAAGCCTTTTTATGTATGACTCTATCATCTCACGCCTTGCCCCCGGCCTTGCGCCTGAAAGGGTATCAGCCGCCTGGACCAGCACAGCAAGTATTGTATCCGGAGGAATATCTTCATGATGGGCCTGTATTGCGTGCACCACATCTGCTGCTTCATGGTATTTTCTTGCCAGATCAGCGCCGATAATTGCATGAGGCCCTTCTATTTCATGATCAACCGCTTTGCCTATATCATGGAGCAGTCCGGCCCGTTTTGCCTTTTTAACATTAACACCCAGTTCAGAGGCCATCACACCGCAGATAAATGCAACCTCCCTTGAATGGGCCAGCACATTCTGTGCATAGCTTGAGCGGTATTTAAGCCTGCCTATCAGTTTAACTATTTCCGGGTCAATGCCATGAACACCTACATCAAATGTGGCCTGTTCACCTGCCTCTTTTATACTTACATCTATCTCTTTTTCTACCTTTTTAACAATCTCTTCTATCCTGGCAGGGTGTATCCTGCCATCCTCTATCAGTCTGAGCAAAGAGACCCTTGCCACCTCACGCCTTACCGGGTTGAACCCGGAGAGGATAACTGCTTCAGGGGTATCATCTACAATGAGATTTATACCTGTTGCAGCCTCAATCGCCCTGATATTGCGCCCTTCCCTTCCTATTATGCGCCCCTTCATCTCTTCGCTCGGGAGATCAACAACAGAGACCGTGTTCTCAGAGATATAGTCACCCGCATATCTTTTTACTGCCAGGGCAATTATCTCCTGCGCCTTTTTCTTGGATGTCTCCCTTGCCTCATTTTCGATCTTTCTTATAAGTTTGGCAGCATCATGCTTTGCCTCAGACTCCATGGATATTACAAGAAGTTTTTTTGCCTCTTCACTTGAAATCCCTGCCACCTTCTCAAGCTGGACCCTCTGCTCCGCAATAATCTTATTATATTCTTCATTTTTTAATTGAAGATCTTCCTCTATCTTACTAATGTTTTTCTCGCGCTTTAAAAGGAGCCCCTCCTTGCTTTCAACCTGGTTTATCTTTTTATCAAGGCTCTCCTCCTTGTGAACCAGCCTGCTTTCCTGGGCTATGAGAAGCTCATTTTTTTCCTTTGCCTCTCTGTCAAGTTCGTTCTTTAACTGATAGATAGTATCCTTTGCCCTTAACATGGCCTCTTTTTTTATTGTCTTGGCCTGCCTGTGGGCCTCATTGATGATCTTTTTTGAATATACGGTTATAGATTCAAACTGTTTCTCTACCTTCCTCTTGCCAAATATATACCCTGCAAAACCGATTAATATTATTAAAATGATACCAGCTATCCCGCCAATAATCATGACTGTATCCATATTGTCTCACCTTCCTTCTGTATAAAGCATGGGTCAAATCAGGTTGTTCCTTTACTGCTTTTTTAACAACCATTTAAACCAGGCCTTTTCAGGTGTTAGTTTAATAGGGCATTTGCCCCTGTGCCCAGTTAATAATTAAAGACTCCAGTAAAACACGGGAATGATACTATGATTGAAAGGGCTGAAAGAAACAGGATATTTAAATAACAGGCCGCATCAACTGATATTTAATCAGGATCTGCCAGCCGGAAATTGTATTAAAATTTTTTCTTCTGATGCCATAAAAAAATCTTTAACCCTTTTATTATTCATCCTGTTATGTGTTTTTATCATCAAAAACACGCGCATTCAGCTTATAAAAATATCTTCCCGTTTAACTCAATACCACTTAACAAATGATCCTTAATCTTTTATCCTGCTGTTTATAACAGATATCAGTGATTGAGATTTATCCTGTATCTCCTGCAACAGCCTGTCTCTTTCATCCACCACCCTGAAATAATCACTGGCAATATTCAGTGCGGTAAGTATTGCCGCCCTTTTTTCTGACATCCCCTTGCTTATCTCATCTGTCTCTCTCAGCTTTTCATTTACATACTCTGCAATCTTATAGACATTATCAGTATCATTTCCCTTGCTTCTGATAAGGTATTCATTATCCTGAATCTTTATTTTGATAGGCCTATCCAAAAGAGTACTCCAGGATTTTAAACATCAAGTTTATCAATCTTTTCTATTATTGTAGTTATTCTTTCCTTTGCCTGCTTTTTACTTTCACGAAGCGCAGTCAGTTCGTCGGTTAATATATCGATCCGGTTTTTCTGCTCATTGATTGTTTTAATAAATGAATCCTTCTCAGACTTTACTTCCTGTATTCTGTTAATAAGGTCGTTAATTTTATCTTCAAGGAGTTTAAAATAATCTGTCTCAATGGTAAATTCCATAATGCCCCCATCTTTACTGTTCCATGTTTTTTCACTTCTTTCGAATAGATACAAACTAAACTTCGAGTTTACACTTATAATCTTTCCATCAAAAAAAAGTCAATAAAAAAGGCAGGCTACAGGCCTGCCCCTCTATTTTTTAAACTAATTAACCTTCCGGTTAACTGTTTTTAACTGACACCTTTAACCTTGAACCTGCCCTTTTTAGTGATGCCTCAGCCCTGACAAGGTCAGTATCACCAGCAACTGACTTTTTTGTGAGCCTCTGCTTTGCCCTTTCCATTGCAGACATGGCCCTTTTTATATCAATGCTACTGGCCATTTCAGCGGAATCTACCAGGATAGAGACCATGTCATTATTGACCTCGGCAAAGCCTGATGAAACGGCCATGTATTTGGTTTTATTATCTTTTATATAGTGCAACTCACCAGGCACAATACCGGATAAGAATCTTATATGCCCTGGCAGGACACCGAATTTACCATTTATCCCGGGGGCAACAACCATATCAGCCTGGACACTGGCAATGACCCCGGCGGGAGTTATGACCTCAAGATGCAGTTTCCCCATGATTAATTATGCCTTTCATGATTTTCAGCCATCTTTTCAGCCTTTTCCCTTGCCTCTTCTATGCTGCCCACCATATAAAATGCACTTTCGGGCAGATCATCATGCTTGCCTTCAATAATCTCCATAAACCCCTTTACGGTCTCCTTAACAGGTACATATTTACCCTTTGTCCCTGTAAATACCTCAGCAACGTGAAAAGGCTGAGAAAGGAACCTTTGAATCCTGCGTGCCCTGGCAACAGTGATCTTATCCTCATCTGAAAGCTCATCCATGCCAAGGATAGCGATAATTTCCTGGAGATCTTTGTATTTTTGAAGTATCTGCTGAACACTCCTCGCAACAGTATAATGTTCCATACCCAAAAATTTCGGGTCCAGTATCCGTGATGTCGAGTCAAGCGGATCAACGGCCGGATATATCCCCAGCTCTGATATGGCCCTGTTCAGAACAACCGTACCATCAAGATGGGCAAAGGTTGTTGCAGGCGCAGGGTCTGTCAGGTCATCAGCAGGCACATACACGCATTGAACAGAGGTAATGGAGCCATTCTTTGTGGATGTAATCCTTTCCTGGAGCGCCCCTAGATCGGTTGCCAGGGTAGGCTGGTAACCGACCGCAGAAGGTATCCTGCCAAGGAGCGCTGATACCTCGCTGCCTGCCTGGGTAAACCTGAATATATTATCAATAAAAAGAAGGACATCCTGCCCCCTGACATCCCTGTAGTATTCTGCCGCTGTAAGAGCGGACAGGGCGATTCTCGCACGGGCACCCGGAGGTTCGGTCATCTGACCGTAAATAAGGGCAGCCTTTTCAATAACCCCTGACTCCTTCATCTCAAGGTAAAGGTCATTACCTTCTCTTGTTCTCTCACCCACGCCCGCAAATACGCTTATGCCTCCATGCTGCAGCGCTATGTTATTGATCATCTCCATCATAACTACTGTTTTACCCACCCCGGCGCCGCCAAACATCCCCATCTTGCCTCCTCGTGGAAAAGGCACAAGTAGGTCAATAACCTTTACGCCTGTTTCAAGAACATTAACGGATGTATCCTGTTCAACAAACAATGGAGCCAGCCTGTGTATCGGCAAAAATTCTGTTGCATTAACAGGTCCTTTACCATCAACAGGCCTGCCAACAACATTAAGAATCCTGCCCAGTATCGCATCACCGGCAGGCATCATAATAGGTTTGCCGGTATTTTTTGCCTTTATGCCCCTTACAAGCCCATCGGTAATATCCATTGCTATACAGCGGACAACATTATCACCAAGATGCTGGGCAACTTCTATAACAAGATTGTCGGGGGTATCATCAATAGCGGGGTTTGTGATATGAAGGGCTGTCAATATTTCAGGCAATGCCCCCTCCTTGAATTCAACGTCCACAACCGGACCTGTAACCTGAATTATCTTACCTTCACTCATTATATAATCAAAACCTCCTTAAATTATGATAAGGCCTCAGCTCCACCCACAATATCCATAAGCTCAGCGGTAATTGCTGCCTGCCTTGCCTTGTTGAATGTCAGGGTCAGCTCCTTAACCATATCCTTACAGTTTTTCTTGGCATTATCCATTGCAGCCATCCTTGCCGCATATTCGCTGACCTCGTTCTGGAAAAATGCATTCATGATCTGTACGCTGATATGTTTTGGCAACATCTCAACTAAAAGCTCTTTCATACCGGGCTCGCAAAGGTATTCATTAGAACCCCCTGTATCAATTATTGCCTTTGGAGGCTCTACAGGGATCAATTTTACCAGTGTTGGAACCAGTTTTGAGAGGCTTATGAATCTGGAATAGACCATATAAAGCTCATCAATCTCACCTTTCATATATTTAGTGATAAAATCCTGCGTCATCTTATTCACAAAGGAGATATTCACATTTGCGTATATATGGATATGTGATGATGAAATATTAAAACCTCTCTTTGTAAAATAATCCCGCCCTTTTCGACCGACCAGATTAAGTTTATATCCAGTCTGTTTTTCTAACTGTTCATCCACCCATTTTTCACAAAGGGCAATATTATTCATATTAAAGCCCCCGCATAAACCCTTGTCAGAGGAAAAATGCAAGAGCTCAACATGTTTAACACCCTCTCGTTTCACTAATAATGGATGGATGTCAGGGTCTATACGGCCTGCAAGGTTACCCATAATCTCTTCAAACTTGCGTGCATATGGTGCAAACCTCTCCATTTTCCCCTGGGTATTACGCAGTTTGGCGCTGGCAACCATGCTCATTGCCCTTGTGATCTGCTCTATTTTTTTTATTGCCTTTATTTTTAACTTTATATCTCTTAGCGCAGCCATTTTATTTATCCAGACCTGCCTGATACGGGTTTGAGTTAACTATTTTCAGCATTACAGTTCATAATCCAAAGGATGCCCATTAAGCTTATGCCTCAAATTCAGCCTCAAAATTATCCAGAAAGGATTTCAGCCTTTTCTCCAGCTCATCACTGATCTGCCCCTTCTCCCTGATCTCTTTCAGTAATTCAGGGCTTTTTATCGATATCTCTTCAAGCATCCGGGATTCATATTCAGATATCCTGTTTTCAGGCCATTTATCAAGATACCCATTTGCCGCGGCAAACAGAATCATTACCTCTTTTTCAGAGGACATGGGCTGATACTGAGGCTGTTTAAGCACCTCAACCAGCCTTCTGCCCCTGTTGATCTGCTGCAGGGTTGCCTTGTCCAAGTCGCTTCCGAACTGTGCAAATGCCTCAAGCTCCCTGAACTGGGCCATCTCTGTTCGGAGGGTGCCTGCAACCTTTTTCATTGCCTTTGTCTGCGCAGCCCCTCCAACCCTTGACACTGACAGACCCACATTAATGGCAGGCCGAATACCTGAAAAGAAGAGGTTCGGCTCAAGATACACCTGGCCATCAGTGATTGAAATAACATTGGTGGGGATATAGGCAGACACATCACCTGCCTGGGTTTCAATGATGGGAAGTGCGGTAAGAGATCCGCCACCAAGCTCATCATTCAGCTTTGCCGCCCTCTCTAAGAGCCTTGAATGGTTATAAAAGATATCCCCCGGAAAGGCCTCTCTTCCGGGTGGCCTTCTTAAAAGGAGTGATATCTGCCTGTATGCAACCGCCTGTTTTGACAGGTCATCATATATGATGAGCGCATGCCTGCCGCTGTCCCTGTAGTATTCACCGATTGAACAGCCTGCATAGGGAGCCATGTACTGCTGGGTTGCAGGATCACTTGCACAGGCTGCAACTACTGTTGTGTATTTCATTGCCCCTGCCTTTTCAAGCACATCAACAACCTGTGCAACAGTTGACTTTTTCTGTCCTATTGCAACATAGATGCAGAAGATATCTGTATTTTTTTGGTTTAAAATCGCATCAACAGCTATCGCAGTCTTCCCGATCTGCCTGTCACCGATGATAAGCTCCCTCTGCCCCCTGCCAACAGGGGTCATGGCGTCTATGGCCTTTATCCCGGTGTACATGGGCTCTGTTACAGGTTTTCGGGCGATAACCCCGGGCGCCACCATTTCAAGTCTTCTGTATTCCTTTGCGTTTATCGGACCTTTGCCATCAAGGGGGTTTCCGACCGCATCAATAACCCTTCCAAGGACTGCCTCGCCAACAGGGATCTCAGCGATTCTCCCTGTTCTTTTTACGATGTCACCCTCTTTTATTTTTGAATCATTGCCCATAATGGCAACACCGACATTGTCCTCTTCAAGATTAAGGCAGAGGCCATAAATCCCTCCCGGGAATTCAAGCATCTCCATTGCCATTGCATTCTGTACCCCGTGCACCCTGGCAACGCCGTCACCTACTGAAAGCACAACGCCTGTCTCGCTGACCTCCATCTTTTTTTCATAATCCTTAATCTGCTCTCTAATAACCTGACTTATCTCTTCTGCTCTTATTTCCATGAGGTCTGCCCACCCCTTTTAAAAGATTCTTTAAGCCCTGTAAGCTGGGCCTTTACGCTGCCATCCATCACCATATCCCCTATTTTTACCACAATACCGCCTATCAGGTCGGGATCTTCAATTACCTTTGACCTGATATCCTTTGATGTCATTTCCTTAAGTGAATTTATTAGCTTCTGTAATGTATCATACCGTAAAGGTCTGGCTGTAATAATCTCAGCATTGGTAATATCCATTGCCTCATCAGTGAATGCGGCATATCTTTCACTTATTTCCTTTATGATACTTACCCTGTTTTTTTCCAGGAGAAGATTCAGGAAATTCTTCACAACCCCGGAAAAACCGCTTTTATCCAGCACATAATTCAACACATTCCTTCTTTCCTCAAGTTTATATACCGTATTTGATAAGGCGTTTCTAAAATCAGGGTTTTCAGTATAAAAATCCCTGAACTCCTCAAGTTTCTTACCATAGGTTATAAAAGAGCCATCCTCCTGTCCAAGGATAAAAAGGGCCTTTGCATATCTTTTAGAAACCCTTGAACTTATCATTTAACCCTTCCCATCTTTTCCATAAAGTCAAAAACCATGATCTCCTGTTCCTTCTCTCCTATTTCCCCTGCCAGGATCTCCTGTGCCCTTTTAGAGGCCCTCTCCAGTATTTCCTGCCTCAATTCACCTGTCGCATATTCAACTTCTCTCTGTATGGTTGTTTCTGCCTGCTCCAGAATCTGCCTTACCCTCTCCTTTGCACCCGATATTATCCTCTCTTTTTCAGCAGTTCCCTCTTTCCGATACTGCTCTATGATATCCCTGCTCTGTTCTTCTATCCTTTTTAACTGCCCCTCAACCTCTTTATATCTCTTTTCCACCTCCTCTTTGTCCATTTTAAGGTCTTCAATCCTTTTTGCGATCTCTTCGCTCCTGGCTGAAAAGTGATAAGATATCCTCGCCTTTCTAAATACTACTACGAGGATTACTATAAGCACACCGAAGTTGATAAAGCGATATAAAAGGTCTATATGATCACCGCTCCTGTCAGATGAATGACTCTTTTCATGACCCGACTCATCCACAGGATGGGCATCTGTCTGGTGGTTAGCAGAAGGGTGAGTGGATTCGCTGCTGTATAAAGGCGCCGCTACAATAAAAAAAAGGGTACATAAAACCGCAATGAATACCCTGTATCTTATTTTAAAGGGTATCATACCAGGGATCTCCCGAGTAGTTTTTCCGCCAGTTCTATTGAGAAACTATCTATTTCTCCCTGAAGAGAGGCACTGGCCCTCTCTATCTTCTCCCTGATCTCATTTCTGGCACTCTGTATCTCTCTTTCAACCTGGGAACTTGCATCCTGAACCAGCTCTTTCTCATGGGAAAGACCGGAATCCCTGATGCTTATACGTTCTTTAATGCCCTGTTTTCTTGCAAAATCAATCTTTTCTTCTATTTCAGCAGAATAATTTTCTATTTTTCTTTTCCACTCTTCAGTCATTAATATTGAAGAATCCTCTTCCTGCTTTCGCTTAATGAGTAACCCTCTTACCGGTCTGTACACTATGATATTAAGTAGAACAAGAAGCAGGATAAAGTTTACTATCTGGATAATAACAGTATAGTTGATTTCTGGCATAATACTCTCTATAAAAAATCAGGATTGAATATCTGTATTTGAAAGGAAGGCAAAAGAAAAATACCCGGCTAATTTATTCAAATTCAACTGACTACAGCAAGTTTTATATCATGATCTTTATCAATCTTTTGCATTCGGCAGTTACCCTCAAAGATAACGCCTTCCTCAATAATTACAGCAGGGGCCTGGATATTGCCAAAAACCTTTCCCGGGGCATGGATATGTATTCTCTTATCAGCAATTATATTGCCTCTGATTTCACCGCTGATGATTATATTTGAAACATGTATATCAGAGCGGATCACTGCTGATTCTCCGACGCTCAAAGTGCCTTCCGAGACTATTTCGCCCGTAAATCTCCCGTCAATTCTTACAAACCCTTTAAAGGATAATTTACCTTCAAATTCAGTATCCTTGGTCAGGAATGCATTCAGCTCATCTTTGTTTTTCATGCTATTCCCCTTATTTAATTTTGTTGGTGAGATACCATAACAGCCCTTCTAAAGCAAGTAAAAATGGCCCCTGATTCAAGGCAAGGCACACGCTTTTGTATGATTGCTGATTCTGCTACTGAAACATGAACCTCCTCATGCTTATACTCATTAAAAGGCCCATCCCGATCATAGTGCTGATAATGGATGATCCGCCTGAACTGAAGAATACAAGAGGGATGCCGACGACAGGAAGGAGACCAATGGTCATGCCTATATTTATTACAAGCTGCCAGAATACAATGGATATAATACCGACTGAAAGAACAGACCCGAACATATCCTTTGAGTTTTTGGCAATGCTGAGCCCCCATAAAATCAGGATCAGATAAAGTAAAATCAATATCAATGACCCGGCAAAACCCCATTCCTCAGCCAGGACAGAAAATGCAAAATCCGAATGCTGTTCAGGCAGAAAATGCAGCCTTGTCTGAGTTCCCTTGAGATAACCTTTTCCCCATAGAAACCCTGAGCCTACTGCAATCATTGACTGGATGATATTATACCCTGAACCCAGGGGGTCATTTTCAGGATTGATAAAGGTAAGTATCCTCTTCTGCTGATAATCCTTTAGCGTGAACCAAATAAAGGGTATTACCGGGGCTGTCATAAAAATGAGAATCAGCAATGAACGCCAGTTTACCTTCATAAAAAGGATTATTGATGATGAAATAATAAAAAGCATCAGGGCTGTCCCGAGATCCGGCTGTTTTATAATCAATATGAACGGCATCGCAACAAGTAAAAAAGGGCGCCAGAGGTCTCTGAGCCTGTACTCTGTATATTCCTGACCCGCAAAGAATTTTGAAAGGATGATCACTAGGGCAACCTTTGAAAATTCAGAGGGTTGAAATGTTATCCCTCCCATGCTGATCCAGCTCTGTGAACCCGAAAACACCCTGCCAATAAGAAGAACAACAACAAGAAGCCCCAGCGATAAGATATAGATGGGATACGCCATGCGCTCGATATAATGATAATCAAATGGGATCATCATAAAAAAGAAGGCAAAACCTATCAGGAACCAGTATATCTGTTTCAGAAAAATATTACGACCGCCAGCATCCCATATCGGGTAGGTGGCACTGTAAAGATTTGTAAGGCTGACCGCTGCAATTAGCAGAAGTAAAAGCACTAAAACCCAGTCAAAATTCTGAATTAGCCTTCTGTCAAACATGAGGAACCGATCCTTCTTTCAATCTTTCAGATAATGGGTAATAAGTTTACCTGCAACAGGGGCAGCCGCACGGCTCCCGCCCTCACCATGTTCAATAAGCACAGCAATCGCTATCTTAGGGGATTCAGCCGGCGCTATTGCCACGAACCATGCATGATCCTTATACTCATCAGGGACATCCCCGTCAAGTGCCATGCTTTTCACCTTTTTTAGATTGATCACCTGCGCTGTGCCAGTCTTTCCTGCAACAGTTACCCCATTAACCCTTGAATTTTTACCTGTACCGCTTGGATCATTTACTACTGCTATAAGGGCCTGTTTAACAAGCTCAATGTTTTCACTTTTGATATCAATTTTTTCAGGCTGCTCCGGGGCAATTTGAACAATTTTATTCTCATCGCTGACCACCATTTTTACCACCTTTGGTTTATAAATCAAGCCGCCATTAAAAACAGTTGATATCATGCTGGCCATCTGAACAGGCGTGACATTAACATAGCTTTGCCCTATTGCACATGAAAGGGTATCACCCTGTTGCCATGCCACGCCAAACCTCCGCTTTTTCCAATCTGAATCCGGTATCAGCCCTGTCCCTTCATTAGCCAGATCTATCCCTATCATTTTACCCAGACCAAACATCCTGGAATAGTGTGCTATCCTGTCAATGCCCAGCTTTCTTCCTAATCGGTAAAAATAAACATCACAGGAATCCCGCATTGCACGATGCAGGTTAACACTTCCATGACCTCCCTTTTTCCAGCATCCGAAGGTATGGTTTCCAAGCTTATAATAACCGGGACAAAATGCCTCCTCCTTAGGATCTATGACACCCTCTTCAAGCCCTGCAAGTGCAACAATTATTTTAAATATAGACCCTGGTGGATAGCTGCTGCTGATTGCCCTGTTCTGGAGAGGAGACTCTTTACTGTTTATTAGCGAGTTCCACTCCCCTTTTTTAAGACCTGTCACAAATTTTTTAGGTTCAAAGACCGGGCTGCTTGCAAGTGCCAGCACCTCACCATTATTAGGGTCAAGGGCCACAATCGCACCGGCTTTACCTTTAAGGGATTCCTCAGCAAGTAACTGCAGCCCCTTGTCAATTGTGAGAAAAATATTATTCCCGGGAAAAGGCATTTTTTCTGAAATGGTCCTGAGTTTCCTGCCAACAGCATCCACCTCAACCTGCCTCGCTCCGCTCCTTCCATTCAGTTCATTCTGCCATATCCCTTCTATTCCGGATTGACCAATCACATCACCCTGACGGTTCTGTATGTATCTCCCGCTTTTAAGCTGCCTTTCGCTGATCTCTCCGAGATAACCTATAATATGGGATGCAAAGGTGTCATAGATATAATTTCGCTGGGAGCTTACTTCAATGGAAACCCCGGGAAGATTGAAAAGGTTTGACTCAATGACTGCAAGCTCTTCACGGGACAAGTTTTTTTTTATTAAAAGGGGATTTAAAGAGCGTCTGGTCTTGAACTTTTCAATAAAATATTGAGATTGTTCTGGTTCCAAAAAAATAAAAGGCCTTAGTTTTAAAAGCAACCCTTCAGAATCTTTGATATCTTCAGGTCTAACATAAAGGTCATAGGAAGGTCTGTTATCAACTAACAGCTCGCCGTTCCGGTCCATAATAAGACCTCTGAAAGGGGGGATACTCTGAAGATGTATCCTGTTATTTTCTGATTTTACCCTGTACATGGGCCCTTTGATAATCTGCAGGAACCAGAGCCTTGTAATAAGGATGGCAATAAAAAATATAACAAAGACTGTTACAATCCTTAAACGCCTGCCAATTATCTCGGCCAGAATCGGGTCAAATCCTGAAGTTCTCAAATGTTGCACCTTAAAATAAGCATATATTGCATATTACCATTATTTTCCTCCATCTTTACCTCCACGCGGGATCTCTGAAGGGGTAATTTTAAAAAAATGAAGAACAAATATAGATATTATACTTGTTATTATTGATGAAATACAAAATTTATATAAAGAGTCAAAAGAAAAATCATATTGAAGAGAAAAAAGATTAAGAAGTGATACCATAATGAACTCTTTTGCCATAACGGCTATAAAAATTACAGTTGTTCTACCTGCTGGCGAAAACAGATCAACAGGATGGGAAACCAGTCGGATTATACAATATACAAGCAGGTAGAGAAAGGTATGTAACCCTGTCACACCGCCTGAAAGGATATCCAGTAAAAAGCCCTGACAAAACACAAATATGCCAGGGCTGGACTCGCCTGAGGCCAGCAAAAAAACAGTGAAAATGATAATAAGATCAATATCTATCCCTTTTGTAAGTAATGAGTGTAACAGATTACCTTTGATTAATATAAAGATGACAGATATTGACCAGACAAGCAGGATATTGATTACTGCTTTTCGTTCGAAGAATCTAATAGCGGGTCCTCCCTCAATATTACCAGAACTTCTTCAAGTCTTGCAAAGTCAACCGATGGCTTTATTTTTATATCCTTAAAAAGTCCACCTGACGCATCCTTGACCTCGATCACCTTTCCGATATGATTACCCTTCGGAAATACCCGGTCAAGCCCTGATGTTACAACAATATCACCCGTGCGTACATCACTGGTTTTAAGCACATAATCAAGTGAACATTTCTCAGATGAAATACCTTTAACGATCCCGCTGTCTCGCGATCGCTCAATAATACTATCAACCGCGCTGTTCTGGTCTATCAAAAGCAACACCTTTGAATAATTATATGACACTGAAACAATCTGGCCTACAACACCATCCGCATTAACTACAGGCATACTTTCCTTTATACCTGAATTTTTACCCTTATCAATAATAACAGACTTGAACCATCCGGTCGGATCACGCCCTATTACCTGAGCGGCCAGATAATCCCCCCCGGTAAAATCCCTGGTCTTTAGCATCTTCTGGATGCGTTCATAGGTTGAAATCAACTCCCTGTTTCTGGAATTTTCAATAACAAGCCTGTTGATTTCAGCCTTAAGCCTTTTATTCTCCTCATGTGTGTCTATGAGAGCTATATATTTATCCCATAAACCGGTCGAGTAGTTAACGCCCTCCTTTACTAATCTCTGAACAGGGGAAAGGAGCTCAATTAACACCTTCACAACAGGGTTCCATGATTTTGACTTCCCGGCATTAGAGGAAAGAAATATCAGGGCAAGGAATATCAGGAAAACCAATATCCATATTCTTGTTATCCTCTTATTTGAAAGCAATTAAAATGTAAGCCTCCTGAACCCTGTATATCAGAATTAGAATGAACTACCCTGCTGTAGGGCAACAGGGTCTGTTTTGATAAGGTGCATTACCATAAACAACGGGTAATTACACCCCGGCCCACTTCCGGTAATACAAACAAGCCTACTTGATCATTACCTCTCTTAAGACATTCATATTATCCAGCGCCTTTCCTGAACCCAGCACAACAGTAGAAAGGGGGTCTTCAGTAATTGTGATGGGCAGCTTTGTCTCTTCTCTGAGCAGGACATCAAGCTCCTTTAACATGGCACCCCCTCCGGTCAGCACAATACCCCTGTCAACAATATCTGCTGCAAGCTCAGGGGGGGTCTGTTCAAGGGCGATCCTGACGGTTTCAACAATGGTCTCAACCTGTTCTGAAATTGATTTTCGCACCTCATCAGAATCTATGGTCAGGATCTTTGGTATACCGGTAACCAGGTCGCGTCCCTTGACCTCTATGGTTTCAATATGATCACTGGGATATGCATTGCCAATGGTTGTTTTGATGATCTCTGCAGTGGATAACCCGATAAGCAGGTTGTATTTCCTCTTGATATACTGAAGTATGGCTTCATCCATCTTGTCACCGCCCACCCTTACCGATTTACTGTACACGATTCCGGCAAGGGAGATCACTGCAACTTCTGTTGTGCCTCCCCCTATATCTACAACCATATTGCTCGTTGGTTCGGTTATTGGCAGGCCCGCCCCGATCGCAGCGGCCATAGGCTCTTCAATAAGAAAAACCTCTCTTGCCCCTGCTGATTCAGCGGATTCCCTGACAGCCCTCTTTTCCACCTGGGTAATCCCGGATGGAACACAAATAATTATCCTTGGCCGGACCAGTGTAGTCCGATTATGCACCTTTCTGATAAAATGCCTCAGCATGGCCTCTGTGATCTCAAAATCGGCTATCACACCATCTTTCATGGGCCTTATAGCTGAAATATTGCCAGGGGTACGCCCAAGCATCATCTTTGCTTCCTTGCCAACCGCAAGAACCTTATTTATCCCTTTGGCATCCTTTCTTACAGCAACTACAGAGGGTTCGCTCAGAACAATCCCCCTGCCCTTGACATAAACAAGGGTATTGGCTGTCCCCAGATCAATCGCCAGATCATTGGAAAACAAACCGAGAATGGGGTCAAGCAACATATTTCGCTCCTTTCAGAAATAATAGATATATTTTAGATCACTTATAGACCTTTATTATGCTACAGTAAAATGTTTTTATGGTCTTGACAAAAAAAACTTATTACGGTTAAATGGCCGTTTATTTTTACATACAATCTTTTGAAAGAAGGCATTAAAATGAAACGAACTTTTCAACCAAGCAATATCAAAAGAGTCCGAACTCATGGTTTCAGGGCAAGAATGAGCACCATTGGCGGCATTAAGGTGCTAAAAAGAAGAAGAGCTAAAGGCCGAAAACGCCTGACTGTTTAACTTTTATTCATGAGACAGAACTCATTCCCTAAGCGAGAAAGGTTATTGAACAGAAGGGATTTTGTCAATCTAAATCGATTAGGGAAAAGATTTCATACTAAACACTTTTTAGTCATAATAAAAGAAAACCATGCAGGCATACGCAGGTTTGGAATTACTGCAACTAAAAAAACAGGCAATGCGGTTAAACGTAACAGGGTCAAACGGCTTTTAAGAGAGTTTTTCAGACTGAATAAAAATAGTTTTTCCATTGGGTATGACTTTGTTATCATAGGGAAAATGAATTCCTTCCATCTGAACTATGCAGATATTAAAGAGGAATTGGGTGAAATTATCCTGGATAAAGGATCTGATATATAATTTTAGGTATTTGCCAATAGGGTGTATATACTTATACCAGAAAATTATATCCCCTCTTAAAGGACCTTCCTGCAGGTTTTATCCATCCTGTTCAACTTACGCCTGCCTTGCTTTAAAAAAATACGGGGTGTTAAAGGGAGGAGCATTGGCAATAATTAGAATTATCAAATGTAACCCATTTCACCCCGGTGGGTATAATCCTTTAACCTAATTTATCACGAGGTGGCTGAAAGTCATAAGTATCAGACTTAAAAAGGCGCATGTGGATAAATTATTGAATCTGGTTTATTAATGGAAAAAAGAACAATTCTGGCCTTTATATTGTCCTTCCTGGTTTTTATTATCTGGTCACAGTTTTTCATACCAAAAATAAATACCCCTGTGAATGAGGCCCAAAAGACAGAAGAAAAAGCCACACTGAACATAAACAATGGATCAGCAGATTTGCCGGCAGCAACACCTGAGCCTGTTTTAACTAATACTGATAGCGAGATATTGAGCAATTCTGTTACTGAAAAAATTATCACAATTGAGACCCCTGTTTATAAGGCTACCTTCACAAATAAAGGCCCGGCGATTACAGGGTTTCAACTTAAAAAATACAGAGAGACAATTGACCCTGCTTCACCATATTTTGAACTCTTCAAAGAGAACAAAGAGATAAAAAGAAATTTATCCTTTCATTTTAACAACCCTCAGATAAAGGATGGGTCTGATCTGTTTTTCGTTCCTGACAAAGAGATGATAAATCTTGAGCAGGGCCAGGGTATGGAGACCCTCTCGTTTAAATACAGCACACCGGAGGGTATAATATTAGAGCAGATCTTCACTTTCTCATCTGACAGTTATGATATTGGCGCCAGAATAAAGGTATCCAATAATTCTGAAAGGATTGCCACAGGGAATATCAAGTCAGTAATCACTAATATCCCCTCCAAAAAAAAGGTTGGTTATTACTCATTCACAGGGACAGCTGTCTTTTATAACAATGACCTCAAGCAATTTAAACCTGGAGATCTTGAGGATGAGGATGACACTGACCTTACAGGCAGCATAGACTGGTTTTCCTATGAAGATGAGTATTTTATTACAGCGATTGCCCCTGAAGAAAAAAGGGATGCAAGATATATCGGGACAATTCAAAAATCAGGTGTAATTACTGCAACACATTTCTCCGAATCTGTTGAGATATTACCATCTACTGAGATAATTAAGAGTTATGACCTGTTTCTCGGACCAAAAGAGATCAAGACATTAAAAAAATTCGGTAATAGCCTTGAATCAGCCATTGACTTTGGCTTTTTTGATGTGATTGCCAAACCCCTGCACCATGTGCTTGTTTATTTCAACAAATATTTGAAAAACTTCGGATTTTCAATCATCCTGGTAACTATAATTATCAAGATAATATTCTGGCCGCTCACCCACAAGAGCCAGAAATCCATGAAGGAGATGCAGAAACTTCAGCCGTTAATGGCCAAGATACGGGAAAAATACAAGGACAACAAGGAGATGATGAACAAGGAGCTTATGGGGTTGTACAGGACCTACAAGGTTAATCCCATGAGCGGGTGCCTTCCCATGCTGATCCAGATCCCTGTATTTATCGCCCTCTATTCAGTCCTGAGCAGCGCTATAGAGCTGAGACATGAACCCTTTGCCTTCTGGATAAAGGATCTATCTACCCCTGACAGATTATTCAGCCTGCCTTTCGGTATTCCATTTATGGAGCCTCCATACGGTATACCGGTGCTCACCCTTTTGATGGGGTTATCAATGTTTATTCAGCAGAAAATGCAGCCCATGGTAGGCGACCCTGCCCAGGCAAAAATAATGATGTTTATGCCGATAATGTTCACAGTAATGTTTATTAATTTCCCATCCGGCCTGGTACTCTACTGGTTGACACAAAATATCCTTTCTATAGGTCAGCAGTACTACATCAACAAAAAGCCGGTATAAAAATTGGAGGATATACATGGACAGTTATGAATTTGAAGGAAAGACCGCTGAAGAGGCTATCAACAATGCCTCACGTGAATTAAAGATATCGCCTGAAAACCTGGAGTTTGAAATTATTGAACCGGGTTCAGCAGGTATCTTTGGTCTTGTTGGCACAAGAAAAACCAAAATAAGGGTAACCATAAAAGAATCTGATGATGATGACGATGATGATTTCGAGGATTATGAAGACCTTGACCATTTTGATAACTCTGATTCAGATGAAGAGATAGAAGAGACTGATGAGGTGGAGGCAGAAGATAATGAGGAGACAGAAGAGGCAGATGAAGATCTTGCCCCTTATCTGAAGAGCGCCATAGATGCGCTGGATAATATCCTTAAACTCATACCTGTTGAGACAAGCGTTAAAGGGAGCTGTTCAAAAGGGAAAATATCACTTGTTATTGAAGGTGATACTTCGGGTATCCTGATAGGTAGAAAGGGCAAGACACTTGATGCGCTACAGTACATCATTAATAAAATTATCAACAAGGATACAGACAGGAAGATAAAGGTAATTATAGACTCTGAAAATTACCGGGAGAGAAGGATTGAGGCACTTACACAGATGGCGCTCAAGATAGGTAACAAGGCCAGGAAATATAAAAAGCCCTTTTCAACAAGCCCGTTAAACCCCCATGACAGGCGTATAGTGCATCTGGCCCTTAAGAATGTGGAAAAGCTGGAAACAAGAAGCCGTGGTGAAGGGCTTCTTAAAAGGGTTGTTATAATTCCCAAAAGATAAAACCATCTGATAAAACAGGCATCGGGTATAACACTTATACACTGGTGCCTGTACATCCAGGTCAAACCAAAAAAATGTCACAACTTCCAGAGAATGACACTATTGCTGCAATAGCCACCCCCTACGGCATGGCCGGTATCGGGATAATCAGGATAAGCGGGCCTCTTTCGCTTACAGTTGCAGAAAGACTATTTAGATCATCAAAAAACAGATCAATAGAAAGTCACAGGTTATATCATGGTCATCTAATTGATCCATCATCAAATGAAGTGATTGATGAAATCCTCCTCTCCTATATGAAGGCCCCGCACACATACACAAGGGAGGATATTGTTGAAATAAATTCCCACAGCGGCCCTGTACTGCTTTCAAGAATACTACAGATAATCCTTGAACAGGGGGTAAGGCTTGCAAAACCCGGTGAATTCACATTCAGGGCATTCCTGAACAACAGGATTGACCTTATCCAGGCCGAGGCAGTAATGGACCTTATCAATGCAAAGTCTGAAAGGGGGATTATCCTTTCAAACCGCCAGTTGAGCGGTGAGTCAGGAAAAGAGATAAGAGACTTAAGAGATAAGGCACTTGACCTCCTTGCAATGGCAGAGGTTGCAATTGACTACCCTGAAGATGAATCCATCACCAAAAGTAATGAGGCCATTCTTTCCGGGCTTACAGAAGATATTATTAACCCTGTTGAAAAAATCATCTCATCCCATTCTTCCAGAAAAATCTGGATAGAAGGAATAGATACAGTAATCACAGGGAGGGTTAATACAGGTAAATCCAGCCTTTTGAATCGCCTTATCAAGGAGGAAAAGGCAATAGTCTCGCCAATACCAGGCACCACAAGGGACCTTATAGAAACTACACTCTATATAAAAGGGATACCATTTAAAATAACCGATACCGCAGGGCTCAGGGAAGGGAAAGATGCCATTGAGCTGATAGGCATAGACCTTGCCAGAAAGAGACTCAAAGAGGCTGATATTGCACTTGCAGTAATAGACCAGAGCAGACCTCTGGATGAAAATGACAGGGAACTACTTGCAGGTATGGATATCAACAGGTGTATCATCATCCTTAACAAAGTTGATTTGCCAAAGGCTGTAAATGAAGAGGAGGTCAGGGAGCTGGCAGGCGAATCGGATATTGTAAAAATATCTGCCCTCACAGGTGAAGGGATAGATATGCTTGAAGAAAGCATAGTTAAAAAGATATCAGAAACAGAGACAGGCCTTGAAAACCATCTTGTCCCGAACATAAGGCAGAAGAGCGCATTATCAAAGGCGCTCGATCATTTCAAATGTGCGGCATCAAACATTATGGATGGATACCCCATGGAGATCATTGCTGTTGATCTTAAAAGCGGTATTGAAAATCTTGAAGAGGTTACAGGCGAAACCTCAAGAGATGATCTATATGACAGGATATTCAGCAGGTTCTGCCTGGGTAAATAATCAGTTGTAAATAAACTCTTTAATAGCGAACCTTTGAAATGTGGATCATGGGAGTAACAGTCTGGCAAATGACCCCGGCGCTTCGCTACAGGGAATCCTTATGGCAATCAGATTATAATTGAATTTACTTTTTACTTTCAACCTTTTATATTAACACTGTGTATGAAAAATAGAATGTTGCAGGATCTTATGTTCGGCCCTTTTCATTGTTTCCAGATAATTATTAAAAATATTGAGCGGGGGAAGATTGAATGAACACTGTGAATATTACGGTACGATGGTTAAAGCCTTTTTTAATTGTTTTTATGATGGCAGCAATAATTATCTTTGCCGATAATAAATCTGGCGCAACCGATCTTACCGTTTGCAACAGTTGTACCTATAAAACCATAGAAAGCGCCATTGGCGCCGCCTCACCAGGTGACACCGTGTTGCTCGCGGGCGGGGCTACTTTCAATGAAAATATTAATATAACCAAAGATCTGACTCTTCAGGGGGGCTACGCAGGCTGCCCGGATTGCATAAGGGCAAGGAGCACCATTAATGGTGGAGGGACAGGTTCGGTAGTGACAGTCTCCAGTGATCTTGTCACACTATTAAGTAACCTTATCCTGACCAACGGTAACAGTTACATGGAGGGCGGCGGTATCCTTATGTCCTATGGCAGTGGTGGCGGCACGATGAGCCTCATTAATGTAGATATCCATGGAAATACATCCCAATGGGGCGGGGGGCTATGGGTAGGCTTAGACGCCAGCGTTATCATGGAAAAGGTCAATATTTACAACAATACAGCTTCAGCTTTTGGCGGTGGTGTAAGACTTTATGGAGGAAACATCACGTTAATCGATAGCAATATATATAACAATGCAGCACCCAAAGGAGCAGGGGTATACGCAACACTTGAAAGTGGTTCTGCTCTAAGCCTCCACATGACCTCTAATAGCAGCATCTACCAAAATAATGCAGTAACCGGTGATGGCCAGGGCGGGGGTATCTATATGAGCCAAGGCGAAATATCTATGACCGATAGTTCTCAAATCTACTCCAACAATTCCAGCAGTAGTGGGGGGGGAGTCTATCTGGATAACGGTAGCCTATTGGTCCGAAATGGCTCAATTCATGATAATGCTACATCTGTAAGTTTAAGCGGTAATTATGGCGGCGGCATTTTTGCTACAGGAAACAGCTCTGTGGATTTACGCCAGACCTTAATACAAGGAAATAGAGCCCGCAATGGCGGTGGTATATATGCCAACCAGAGCAATATTGTACTCTACAATGTTTTTGTAACGGGGAATAATGCCTTTATTTCCAACACTGGAGATGGGGTGCGCCTGATAAATGGGGCAAGTCTTACCGGATCGCATAATACCTTTGCACATAACGACAATGAGCTTGCAACCACTGGCCGTGCAATTGATGTGGATGACTCTTCCATCATAACGCTGAGCAATTCCATTATATGGGGCCATTCTATCAGCATCAATGATTCCGGGCATAACGTGACCTGCTCCGACATAGAGAGGGGGTATACAGGGACAGGTAACATAGACATGAACCCTCAGTTTGTGAATCCGGCCGACTCTGATTTTCGTGTGCAGGCCATCAGCCCTGTAATAGACCGATGCGCCACTGGTGAGGTTTTAGACTTTGAAAAGGAACCCCGCCCTATAGTCCATGTCCATGAGTCCACACCCTATGACATGGGGGCAGATGAATTCAGTATACCTCGAGTTGGGATAAATGGAGGAGCATGTGTTTATGGCACACTCACCACTGCAATTTCTGCAGCAGAGGATGGTGATACCATCCAAATGGCAGAGGGTACCTATTATGAAGCTATCAAAATTATGGATAAAGATATCATAATAGCAGGCGGCTATGACAGCACATGTGCCATGCCAGGTTCAAATAATTCAACAGTAAATGCCATATATCATTCAGGCAGCGTATTTAATATACTTCGCAGCACTGTGACGCTACGCAATCTGGAGATTACACGAGGGAATGCTGTTGAAGGGGGAGGGGTAAAGGTTGACACAGGGTCAGATGTTACCCTTGACAATAGCCATATACTCTTAAATACAGGTTCCCATGGCGCAGGATTGTATGTTAACTTTAATTCTATCACCACCCTTATCAACGGCGCCAGCATTGAATACAATACTGCAACGGTTGCCGGAGGCGGCGCATATTTATCAGGCCAGCTTGTCGTGAATACATGGCTTGGCGGGATTAATTATAATAGTGCTCCCAATGGCGGAGGAGTCTCAATACTACAAGGTGGTAGTTTACTCTTAGACCCAGGCCATGTGAAGTACAATGCAGCAACTGCTGCTAACGGCTGTGGCGGAGGTATAAATATTTTAACAGGAGGGGTTTCTGCTATCAAATCTTCATCCAACGTGCTTCGGAACACCGCATATAACGGGGCTGCCATTTGTATGGATAATTCCCATGTCTATTTGGATAATGCTCACATCCATAATAATGAGGCTTCTAATAATGGCGGGGCAGTATACATGACCAACGACAGTTTTCTTAATTCCTCTTATGGGTATCTGTTTCAAAACATCTCCGGCAGCAATGGAGGAGCCGTGTTCTTGAACGGCAACAGTTACCTGAGCCTCTCCAGATCTATCTGGTATGACAACCACTCAGATGGTTACGGCGGGGCAATATACTCTAATGAAGGCACAATTGATATTAATTACTCAAAATTTTTCAACAATATGGCAAACCGAGGCGGGGCAATATTCCAGACTGGCGCAGCTCCATCTGCAGATGTCTCAAACAGTCTGTTTTACAGCAACACCAGCACATCCGGGTTTGGCGGGGGGATCCGTTCAGAGGGTGGGTTATTCAGCATGACTCATGTCACGCTTACTGAAAACATTAATGGCGCAGGCTATTCCCAGGTTAACACCAATGGTAATGTAATAAACAGCATCGCCTGGGGCAATGATGGTGGCGGGTTCTGGAAATCAACTGGTTCACTCGATGGGACATGTAATATTGACCAAAGCGGGGTTGTTGGTCAAAATATTGATCCCATGTTTGTGGCCCCTGGTGTAACCAGGGACTATCATTTAAGAAGCGATTCACCTGCTATTGACGCATGCGCTACAGGATTGGCATATGATCTGGACGAGGTGCCCAGGCCAATGTTGAACAGCTATGACATGGGCGCTTATGAATACTATATAGTGTATAATGTGGCAACAGCAGCAAGCCCTTCTGAGGGAGGCACAGTCTCCGGCTCAGGGACCTATTATTCTGGCGCTAACGTCACGGTAAATGCAACACCCGCTTCAGGATATGTATTTATTAATTGGTCAAAAGGGGGCAGTGTTGTCTCTCTCAATCATTCCTACTCCTTTTCAGCGACTGCTGATGTTACCATGCAGGCCAACTTCAGTCAGGTTCAGAGTCATTATTTGATCACTGTCTCAGGAAACACGAATCATGGAGCCTTTTCAGGAGAGGGTTCTTACAGCCATGGTTCAATTACGACTTTAACTGCTTATCCTAATGCTGGGTATGCTTTTTCACACTGGGTAGAAACATGGGATGGATATGAGGGAAGCTTCATTGTCTCCACAGATGAAACATACACCTTTACTGCTGACAGCGCACGATACCTTAAGGCTGTATTCAGACCAAAAGTCTCACCTGGTGTTATGATGCTTCTCCTTGGAGAGTAGCAGCTTAAAAATTGACAATAAAAGTCAAAATAGTTTGGGTATATTTTAAAAAAATGCCGGCCAGAGTAAGGATGATATCCTTTTACTGACCGGCAATATTTTTTGCTAAACTGAAGACAGGCGATTATCTTTTGTAATAGGGATTAAACCTGGCATGTCAACTGTTAAAATACTCTCTTACCTGTTTTATTGCACAGAACTTACCGCACATGGTGCATACATCCTTCTCACCGGGCGGGTTCTCTCCCCTTACACGCCTTGCCTTGACCGGGTCAAGGGCGCACTGCATCTGTGTTTCCCAGTCAAGATTTCTTCTGGCCACTGCCATCTTTCTGTCACGATCAATAGCACGTTTATTTCCCCTTGCAATATCAGCCGCATGTGCTGCTATCTTTGTTACAACTACCCCCTCGCGGACATCCTCAATGGTTGGAAGTGATAAATGTTCAGAAGGTGTTACATAACACAGGAAATCAGCGCCTGCCTCTCCTGCTATTGCCCCGCCTATGGCGCATGCAACATGGTCATGCCCTGCTGCAATATCGGTTACAAGCGGGCCCAGCACATAAAAGGGGGCATTTTTACATAACTGTTTTTGAAGCAGGATATTTGCCTTTATCTGATTCATGGGCACATGGCCTGGGCCCTCTATCATAACCTGTACATCTTGTGCCCATGCAGCATCAGTAAGCTCTCCCAGGGTCATGAGTTCATGTATCTGCGCACGGTCTGTGGCGTCAGCGAGACACCCTGGCCTTAACCCGTCACCAAGGCTCAAGGTAACATCATACTTTTTTGCTATCTCTAAAAGCCTGTCATAATTTTCATAAAGGGGGTTCTCTTTATCATGATGCAGCATCCAGGTGGTTAACAGCGCCCCGCCACGGCTCACGATATTGGTGACCCTCCCCTGATTTTTGAGCGTCTCAAGGGCCGCCCTTGTTAGTCCGCAATGGACAGTAATAAAATCCACCCCTTCAGCCACCTGGGATTCAATTACTTCAAATATCTTATCAACAGTAAGATGAATCACCCCTCCACAGGTATTAATGGCCTCTACCACAGCCTGGTAAATCGGCACAGTGCCGATCGGCGCCGTTGATGCATTAATAATCTTTTTTCTGCATTCATTGATATCGCCTCCTGTAGAGAGATCCATAACCGCATCAGCGCCAGCATCAATAGCCACACGCATCTTTTCAAGCTCTTCATCTATATCAGCATGGTCTGATGATGTGCCGATATTTGCATTAACCTTTATGGAGAGCCCTTCACCAATCCCGCATGGGCTCAATCTTTTGTGCTTAATATTTGCAGGAATTACAACTCGCCCCTGGGCAATCCTCTCCCTTAAGAGAACCACATCAACATCTTCCTTTTCAGCTACTATTTTCATCTCAGGCGTGATGATCCCGGCCCTGGCGCTTTTTAACTGTGTCATATTCAAACCCTTAACCTTGTATAAATTGGATTTAACAATATTATTTATTAGGTTCTGGAAGCTAACAATATCAACATAGTATGTCAATTGAATTCCTTGTATTTATTGGATAATATTGATATATCTCATATTATCTGAGCCCAAAATTCCTAGGAGCCAATATGAAAAAAATATTCAGGTTTTTCCTTTCATTTAACCCGGTTTCAATTTCTACCCTGATTATCATTATTGTACTTGTAATGCTCGGATACGGGATTGAGATTTTTCATCTATTTGAACTCAAGACCTATGACCAGCGTTTAAAGTGGAGGGGAGAGAGGCCTATCTCAGGGCTTGTTGTCGCAGTGGTGATAGATGAAAAAAGCCTTGATAAGGAGGGGATGTGGCCCTGGTCGAGGCATAAAATGGCCACGCTTATTAACAGGCTCTCTGATGATGGGGCAAAGGTTATTGGTATGGATATCTTTTTTACAGAGCCTGATAAAAGCATAAGCATGGAAATCATCAATTATATAGAAAAAAGGCTTAATGCCCTGAACATAACAGATGATGATCTTTTCTCTTATCTGGATGAAACAAAAAGACTATCTGATAATGATATGCTGTTTGCCGATGCAATAAAAAGCTCAAAGGCAAAGGTAGTAATGCCCTATTTCTGGCACAGCAGCCAGAAGAGCCTTGGCTATGATATAGGGCTTGAAGAACTTGACAGAAGATTAAAGATCATAGGCAACTCCCTTTACTCAATGATGGATTATGACGAGGCGCTTAACGATGACTATGATCCGTTTTTTAATCCCTACATAAACCCCTATGCCCCGGAGGTAAACCTTGAGATATTAAGCGTGCCTGCCAGCGGGTCTGGATACATTGATCTTCCATATGAAGATGACGGGATAATCAGGAGGATGCCCCTTGCAGTAAAATACGGGGATAGGGATGATGTCTATACCCCCTTTTCTCTTCAATGCGCCTGGCAATATCTTGACTCACCCCCGCTCATATTGCAGATAACAAAATATTATGGAATTGATGGTGTCAGGATCGGCAGGCTTTTTGTCCCAACAGATGAAAAGGGGGGGGTGCTGATAAATTATTACGGGCCAGGAGGAACTATTCCCCATTATTCGGCAACAGATATTATTCAGGGAAATTTTGAAACGGGCACATTCAGGGATAAAATTGTTGTGGTAGGTTCCACAGCCCAGGGGGCCCATGATATGAGAAACACACCCTTTGACTCGGCTCAGCCGGGTCTTGAGGTGCATGCAACTGTAATAGAAAATATAATCAATCAGGATTTTATAAAAAAGACAATGACCGTGCCTGAGTATGATTACCTTGCTGTCATAATCCTGGGTTTAATTATCGCCTTTATTATACCAAGGGCAGGGGCAATAATGGGCCTTACATCCACTGCCCTTGTTATTATACTTTATACATATCTCTGCATGTGGCTCTTCTCAAATTATGGCCTGTGGGTAAACATGGTTTATCCCATCATGGGGGTAATGCTGTTATATGCATCCCTTACCTCCTGGCATTTTCTTGTTGAAGAAAAGAACAAGAGATTTCTGCATTCAACCTTTTCAAGCTACCTGTCACCTGAACTTATAGATGATATGGTAACAAGCAAAACAATACCCATACTTGGCGGAGAAGCAAGGGTTGTGACCGCATACTTTACAGATATAGAGAATTTCTCTCTCTTTTCTGAAAGGCTTACAGCTCCTCAGCTCGTTGATCTTTTGAATGAATATCTCTCATCCATGACCGATATCCTTTTAAAAGAAAAGGGCACACTGGATAAATATGAAGGGGATGCGATCATTGCCTTTCTTGGCGCACCGATGAGTATCCCTGATCATACACTCCGTGCATGCAGGGCAGCTATTGAAATGCAGAACAGGCTGGTTGATCTTCGTAAAAAATGGGGAACAGAAAAACAGATGGAGGGAGAGCCTGACAGAAATATAAAAAGGGTTCCATCCGAGATTTGGAACCCAGGTGATAAATGGCCAAAGGTTGTGCATGAAATGAGAATGCGCATAGGGATTAACAGCGGCGAGATTGTTATTGGCAACATGGGGAGCAAAATGCGCATGAACTATACGATGATGGGTGATGCGGTTAACCTGGCAGCGCGCCTTGAGGCAGGCGCAAAACAGTATGGTATATACACAGCAGTTAGTGAACATACCCTTAACATGGAGTATATTAATGAAAAGGGTGAAAATGATCGTGCCATTAATCATGTGGAAGCGCGTTTTATTGATAACATTATTGTTGTAGGGAGATCAGAGCCAGTGAAGATTTTTGAACTATTTGCCATGAAAGGCGGGCTCACCGGGCATGAAAAGGAGCTTTTTAACCTCTTTGATCAGGGCATAAACAATTATCTTGATATGCAATGGAAAAGAGCCATAGAGTGTTTCAGGGAATCCCTCAAATTTGAACGTTACCCTGATGCAAAGACAAATCCATCAGAAGTATATATTAAAAGATGTGAAGAGTATCTGGATAATCCGCCTGCAGCGCCAGGTGAAATATGGGATGGGGTATACAGGCTGACTGAGAAATAGTATTAAAATATTTTCTCACTATCAAGCAGGATGGTAACAGGGCCGTCATTAATCAGGTGCACATCCATTGTCGCCTGGAAAATTCCTGTAGCTACCTCAATATTCTGCTCTTTTATCAGCCCGATAAATTTTTCATAAAGAGGGATGGCCTTTTCAGGCCTTGCAGCCTCAATAAATGATGGCCTTCTGCCTTTCCTGCAGTCACCCCAGAGGGTAAATTGTGAGACCACAAGGGCTGCACCCTTTATGTCGATAAGAGAGAGGTTCATAAGATCATCTGCGTCAGGGAATATCCTCAGGTTTATTATTTTATTGGCCATATACTCGCATTCTTTTTCCGTATCTCGTTCACCAACACCCAAAAAGACAAGAAGGCCCTTTGATATGGCACCCACAACCTTACCCTCAATCTCCACTCTTGCCTCTTTTACCCTTTGAACAACCGCCCGCATAAGTATATCCTGCTCCTTGATTAAATAAGATAAACCTATTATGTTACGAACCTATTTTCAAGAAAAAGGTTTTGGACTTATGTCTTCAGTTATACTTATCAACCCCTGGATATATGACTTTGCTGCTCATGATCTATGGTCAAAGCCCCTTGGCCTGCTTTATATTGCAGGATTATTAAGGGGGATGGGATTGAATGTGCACTTAATAGACTGCATGGATAAAAACAACCCGGATATGGTGAAAAGCTTTTCAGCCAAAAAACCGGTGGTTAAAAAATATGGCACAGGAAAATACTTCAGGGAAGAGATAGAAAAGCCTGGTTCATTAAAAGATATCCCCCGCAAATACAGCCGATATGGCATTAAACCTGATATATACAGGAGACTATTAACCTCAATTGAGAAACCTTCTGCAATACTTGTAACATCGCTTATGACATACTGGTACCCCGGTGTCATTGATGCAATAAAAATCGCAAGAGAGATACACCCCGGTATCCCTGTTATTCTTGGTGGTATCTATGCAAGACTTTGCCCTGACCATGCAAGGGAATATTCCGGGGCTGATTATGTGGCAAATGAAATAAACCTGGATAACATCTCATCGTTACCTGATATACTGAGGAGGTATGATATCCCTTTATCGAGGCATGCCTTGTCTCTACATGATAATTTCTCCTTTTATCCGGCCTTTGATACATACAATAAAATTGACTATGTAACCATCCAGACATCAACAGGCTGCCCATACAGTTGTAAATACTGCGCAAGCAGGTTTCTTTATCCAGTTTTTAAAAGAAGAGACCCTGATGATGTTATCTCTGAAATCATACACTGGCACACCAAATATGATGTAACTGACTTTGCATTTTATGATGATGCCCTTTTAGTTGATTCAGACAGGCATATTGTTCCTATCCTCGAAAAATTACGGAGTAACAACATCAGTGTCAGGTTTCACACACCGAATGCTATTCATGTAAAGGAGATTACTCCTGATATAGCGAGGCTGCTTTTTTCTTCAGGGTTCACCACAATCAGGCTTGGCCTTGAGACATCAGATATGGATATGCACAGAGATCTGGATAAAAAGATTGCCCTTGGCGATTTTGAGGCCGCAGTAAAAAATCTGAATGAGGCAGGGTATAGCAAAAAGGATATTGGCGCATATATACTGATGGGGCTCCCTGGTCAATCAGTGGAGTCTGTTACAGAAACTGTGATCTTTGCTGACAAGGCAGGCGCGATGCCCTACCTTGCTGAATACTCCCCTCTCCCTGAAACACCTATGTGGGAGGTATCAGTAGCCTGCGCAAGGTTTGATATCAAAAGCGACCCCATATTTCATAATAACTGCCTTTTGTCCTGCTGGAGCGATGAGCAGATGAAAAAGTTACCTGCGCTGAAAACCCTGGTAAAAAAAATCAGAGAGGCATGACCCTCTTTTTCATCATTGACAAATAGAGACGAATAATAAATTATCGCATCAGCTTGTTTTCTTAACAGAACCAGTTAACCAGGATGACCATATTTTAAAAGGGGGCCAACAGATGGAAAAGGAATGGGCACAACTTACCGCAGAAGAAAAGAGAGAAAAAAGATTCATGAGCTGGCTTTATCCAGAAGATATTGCCTTTAATAACCCTGAAGCACAGGAGGCTTACAGGGCAAGGGTCAAGAGGATAATAGCCGCTATAAAGGTTGAAGAGGCTGACAGGGTGCCTGTGATATCCCACCCCGGGTATGCGCCCGCCTTTTATTCGGGTTATACGATTAAAGAGGTAATGTATGACTCAGAAAAGCTCTTAAAGGCCTGGTACAGGTTTATGGATGATTTTGACCTGGATGTACTGCCTGACGCACACCTTATACGAAGCGGCAGGGCCATGGAGGTAGTGGGGGTAAAGACAAGCAAGTGGGCAGGTTGCGGCCTCCCGGATAATGTATCGCCCCAGCATGCGGAGATAGAGATACTTAAGGCCAGTGAATGGGACCACTATGAAAATGACCGCTCTGATTTTAACTTACGGGTCATGCTCCCCAGAACACACAGGGCAGCAGAGCCCTTTGCTAATCTCCCACCCCTCTCCATCTTAGGCGGTTTTGGCGGAGCAAGCGCTCTGGCAGCCTTTGCGGCCCCTGATGTACAGGCAGGGTTCAAGGCATTTGCTGAGGCCAATGAAATAGAAAAAGAGTGGCACAAGGCATTAAATGCCATTACTGGCCGCGGTCTCAAAATGGGTTTCCCCAATTTTTTCAGGTTTGACATAGGCGGAGGAGCGCCACTGGATGCCCTTGGGGCAGGGTTGAGAGGCACCAAGGGTACTATAATGGACATGTTTCAAAGGCCGGAAAGGCTGCTATCCAACATGGATAAGATGGCGGATATGAGTATAAAGATGGCAGCTACGATGCCCTTTGCGGCAGGCACACCGGTGGTATTTATCCCCCTGCACAGGGGTGCAGACGGCTTTATGTCTGAGACGCAATTCAAGACATTTTACTGGCCCTTCCTTAAAAGGGTGGTTGAAGGTTATATCAACGAAGGGCTTGTGCCCCTGCTTTTTGCTGAAGGTGGTTACAACTCCAGGCTTGAGTTGATACAGGACCTGCCTGATAAAGGCGTTGTATGGTATTTTGACCAGACTGATATTATAAGGGCAAAGGAGGTCTTAGGTGACAGGTTCTGCATTATGGGAAATGTGCCCACATCAATGATGGTTACCGGAAAGGCAGAGGATGTAAAGGCCTATTCAAAGAGGCTGATTGAGAAGGTCGGCAGGGGTGGCGGTTATATCCTGGCGCCTGGCGCAACAGCAGATGAGGCAAAGTTTGAAAACATAAAGGCCATGAATGAGGCTTCAAGGGAGTGCGCCGAAAAACAGGTTTAAGGTTTAAGGTTCAAGGTTTAAGGTTAATGCAAGATGGCGCAGGGCACATGGTAGGGGCGAAAAATCTTTCGCCCTGAAAAATCTTTCGCCTCTAATGTTTTTCTCTCATTTATTCTTTAGGATAGCAAAGAACGGCAGCCCTGCTGCGGCTAGAACTGCCCAGAATATGAAGGGATAGCCATTATTGAAGGCCTCAAGGCTGTTTCCAACGGGTGGTGCAAGAAAGGCACCGACCATCCCGAGGGTGCTTGTCAGCCCAATAGCTGTACCGCTGTATTCGCTACCCACCTCCTTTAACTCTATAACCATTACATTAAAAAGGGCAGCCACACCGGTACGCGTAAGACCGGTTAAGATAATTAATACCCATAAAAATGTACCTTTAAAAAGTGGAAGCGCAAAAACAGTTACAGCCATCATTATTGTAGATACAATAAGCACCCCCTTTCTTGCCCCTAGCCTGTCAGAGATAAGCACAACCGGGATGGTGCCCAGGCTTGCTATGCCGGTCATTACAGTAGTTGCGCTGTCTGCCAGAAAAGGTGTCCAGCCGATAAGCTTAAGATAGGTAGGGAGATAACCTGTAAGCCCCATGCTGGAACCCCAGTATGTGGTCGTAATAAATGCTATTACCCATACCTCCCTTATCTTTACTACATGCCTGAAGGCATCAAGCAAAGAGTGTGAAGCAGGGGATTTGCTTGCTCCTGATGCAACAGGTTTATCCCTTCCTGTAAATATCCACAAAAGGCCAAGCAGGATGCATGGTATCCCATAAACAAACATTACCCTTCTCCAGCCGCCAAAAAAAGGAGAAAAATAGTTGGCGCTCAACATGGTTGCAGCCATTGAGCCAAAGGCCCACACCACATTAAGCATCGCATTTGTAAGGCCAAGCTCTTTTCCCCTGAACCACTCGGCTGTCACCTTCGGCACAATAGAGGGCATGGTTGCCGCCATTAACCCGAACAGGTACATGGTTACTGCCATGCTGATAAAGCCGACTGAAAAACCCCTGAGTGCGCCAAATATCCCTGCAAATATGCTTATAAAAAACATGGTGCGTCTTACGCCGAAACGGTCAACAATGAGGCCGCCCGGTAGAGCAATAAAAACCCCGGCAAGTGGGTCCATGCCCCATACAGCGCCTATTTCAAGCATATTCAGCCCCAGGTCATCCGAGATCTCCTTGAAGAGTACAGGCATGCACATGCGCGAGAGCCCTGCAATAAAGAGATATGACATCATCCCCAGAAAAAGTATGTACCAGCGGTAATATGGTCTTTCTGTCTCAACTGAATTCATGCATTTCCAAAATAAAGGTTCTTATTATTATAATCAGGCATCTAATCTAATTCATAAACATAAGCAACCTTTTCTTGTAGTAAGGATCAAATTCTGGATGGACACTAACTAATAATCAGCAATATGCACACTGATATGTAAATAGCACTCCTTCATCCCTATGCCTTCGAGAGAGAGATTGATCTCTGTGCCGTCACTTACATTGGCAGGCATACTCAAAGCAAATTTTTTTACAGTTGATATTCTCCCGAAACCCTTACAAAGCGGGCAATAGAGCCCTTCCCAGAACCCTGACCTTGAACAGACAGGGCATGGGGCCATAACCGGAACCGAAATTGGATAAAGCCCTCCTGATGCCGCCTCTTCAGGGGTAAGCACTGCATCAAAATAGAGATCCTTTTCATGCATATCCTCATTACCCTGGTCATATAGACCGGGTATGAACCCTTCAAACAGATCATCAGTCTTTGTGTAAAACAGAGATTCTGCATCCCTGAACCGTTTTATCCTCTCCTGCATTCGGCCTGGTGCGCGGGTTAACCTGTAAGAGGCATCTTCATTTTCAAGGTTAGTATCATATCTGCGCTTTTTTTCATGGTCGCTGAGAGTATCATATGCCTCTTTGATCTCGATAAACCTCTCGCTCTCCTTTTCATTCGAGACATCGGGATGTAATCTCTTTGCTATGGTGCGGTATGCCTTTTTTATTTTATTCAGGTCAGCGCCTCTGCTAATCCCAAGAACAAGGTAGTAATCCTTCTGCATAATTACCTCCATATTGAAACCTGTGAAGAGTATGTTCACAAGGAACATGGACTATCTGAATAAAGCAAAAAAAAGGATGGGGTTACAACCTCGTAACCCCATCCCTCTATGATATATTATGCTGACTTTATGGCTATCTTGCGGGGTTTTGCCGCCTCAACCTTTGGCAGGGTAAGCCTTAAAACACCGTCTGTCATCTTTGCCTCTATCTTTGCCTGATCAATTACCTCTGAGAGATTAAACTGCCGGTAATATTTGCCTGTCCTGTATTCTGTAAAGAGTTCTACCTCATTTTGGCCTTCAGGTTTTTTAGCATCTCCATCCAGTGTGAGGATATTCTCTTTCAGATCAATATTAAGATCCTCAGCCTTTACACCGGGCATATCAGCCAGAAGGGTCAAACCCTTTTCTGTTTCAAATATGTCCACATCGGGAGTAAATACAAGCCCTGGCTTTGTCTGCTCAGTCATGGTTGATACCTCAGATTTTTCCTTGGCCTGCAAGGCCTTTGCTTCTGATTCTGTCATGATTTCCTCCTCCTTTCTGTTTATTTTATAGTTATCTGCCGCGGCTTTGCCGCCTCTGATTTGGGCAGCTTTATTGTAAGCACACCGTTCACATTTGATGCCTCAGCCTTATCAACATCAACCTGCCCTGGCAGATTCATTATCCTGTTAAACTTGCCGGATTCCCTCTCACGCCTGTGATACTTTGCATTTTTATCTTCATTAACAATCTTTCTTTCACCGGATATGGTTACACTGTCTCCTGTGACTGAAAGCTCTATTTCATCGGCCTTTACACCCGGAAGTTCAGCCCGGATATAATAGGCATCCTTATCTTCTGTCAGGTTAATAAGCGGAAATACACCTGCTCCACGCACAACACCCCTTGAAAATCCATCTGATAGAAGATCCATCTCCCTTCTTATCCTGTTAAGTTCATCAAATGGGCTCCAGTTGTTTAATGTCCTCAAGTTTGGGTCTCTTCTTAAAAATAACATGGCTAAATCCTCCTTTCAGAATTTTAATTATTTATTTTGCTTTGCTTTAATTTTTTTATCATGAAATACGGTTAAAGCACACCAAATTTACTTTTTTAACTTGTATTATCAATATGATATCTGCTTTTAACGCGCAAAATATAAGCATGGTTAATTTTGCAGTCAAGGGGATGACAAAAATTTTTAGGGATCAATGCTGATTTTTTATGAGGGAATAAATTGACTCAAGGGCTCCCTGCGATTAGAATGCAAACCCTGATCAAACGAACCTAGAGATTAAATAATAAGGAGGAGCTTAAGATGGATGATCGCCAGAAATGGACTCATGTAACCAGGCGTGGTTTTTTCAAGACAACAGCAGTGGCAGGGGTGGCAGCTGCGCTCCCTGTATCAATTTTAGCCGGTGAAAAGGTAATCAGTATAGGCGGGATAAAACCCAGCCCTGCGGGCAGAAAAAGAAATATTCTTTTTGTGAGTGATGCCCCGGAAAGATATGAAAAACTTGTTGGCTCAATCAAGTCAATCAGTGAATACGATATTAATCTAAGCCAGATGAAGGCCGATTTTAAAAACTCGGGTGAGATCCTGAAAGCCATTAAAGAAAAGAATGCTGACATCTGCCTTTTCACGCTGCCAGGTATAGGCATGTCCTCCAGAAATATAGCCGAGCAGATAGGCTACCTGGATATCCCTGTTATTATTCTCGCCGGAACTCCCGAACTGATAATGTGGGAGACAGACCTTGCTGCATCATTCCGCATAAAGGGAATAAATGCTCTTGTGGCAAATTCGAATGATCATGCCATTGAGCTGCTGAAGATACTTTCTGCTCCCAGACCTCTTGAAGGTAAAAAGGCCCTTGTTTTCGGGAAACCATTTGGATCAACAAGTATTCCATCTCCAAACCTTAATGAGGAATATGTTTACAGCCAGACAGGCGTCAGGATAGTTCACCGGCCAATTGACGATCTTAAGACGCTTATAAAAGAGGTCGATGAATCAGCCGCCAGAAAAGAGATGGAAAGATGGAAGAAGGGTGCAGTAAAGATAATCGATGTTTCGGATGAGAGTCTTCTTCACAGTTCAAGGATCTCCATACTGTTAAAATCTCTTGTTGAGAAGGAAAATCTGTCTGCTGTCTCAGTGGACTGCCTGAGTTTTTCATTTGGCGCTGATGCAACCATCCCTCTTCCATGTCTGGCATTTACCAGCCTCAGGGATGAAGGCATAACCGCTGCATGCGAAGCTGATATATGCATGCTGCTAACATCAATGCTGTTACAGGAGGTTACCAAAAGGCCGTCCTTTCAGAGCAATGTATCATCTGTTGATATCAAGAACTCCAGCACCACACTTCGTCACTGCGTAGCGCCTACAAAGATATATGGCGCTGATGCCCCTCAGCAGCCCTACAACCTGAGGGATTATCACGGCATGGGAAAAGGAGGCACCTGTGAAATAGATTACCCTGTGGGCCTTGATGTAACTATTGGTGGATTCAGCAAGGACCTGAAAAATTTCGTAATATGGCCTGGCAGAACAAAAGATATGGTAGATGACAGGGCAACACCTTCATTCAAGGATGCCCCGCCTGAATACAGCAAGATGCGTAAATTCTGTACAAATATGGCAGAAATCAAGATCAGGGATGTAAAAGGTTTTATGCAGAATATTGTGGGCATTCATCATAATATGATCGCCGGGAGTTTTGGCAAGGAGATATCAGATGCCCTGGTGCGGATGAATATAAACGTGGTTGCCCCTCCTGATCTGACAGCTCCGGAGGCATAGCCTGTATTGCAACGATTGCTCTTCCTGTGCGGTTACATGCCCGAACTGGGTTGATGTGCAAAACAGATTGATTCGCGTACAGGATATTTAAGCTTAGGTGCTTAGAGATTTTCAATATACCTTTTAAATCGAAGATTCTTCAACGCGGAGTACGCTAAGTTCGCAGAGATTAATATTAAAAATTACTTCTCTGCGTCCTTTGCGCTCTTTGCGGTGAAACGTATTTTGGAATTTTCTGCCGGAAAGAGGTCATTTCCGGATGAAGCATTTAGCATTCCATATTCAGCTTTCAACTTTCCGCCTTCATCCTTAATTTTCCAGCCTGTTTCTATTCCCGTGGGGGGTCGCCGTCATAACCCCCTGATGGATTCAGAAAAATCTTACCCGGTTCTCCGGGTAAAGGAAGTAACCAGTCAGGGCTGCTTTTAGGATATAGCAGCCTTGCCTGCCACTGTATGGCAAAGTCCTCGGCCTTCACATCAGGATATTTTTTATAGATACGCTCTACCAGTTCTTCTGCTGATTTTGCTGTGCTGTACGCCTCCTCGTAATTATCAAGGTAATTTATAGACCAGTCAGCACACTCTGTATATTTACTGTGTTCATCTTTTTTAACCGCCTCCATAATCCTGATCTTTTCTTCATCGCAATGACCGGGGATGATTATCCTTGCATCAAACTCTTTAAGCCTTGCAATATCCTTCCGCCAGGTAACCCTGCGGGCCACATTGCTTTCAATCGGCCATAGATGGCAGTCATGAAAGGCTATATCAGTTGCACACAGGACACGGATAGACGGCACCCACACCGCCGAATTATTTATACTGTCACCTTCCCAGCCGTCTGAAAATATGATCTCCTCACCCTCAAGCTCAAGCCTCGGCTCGTTAAGAGATGTTGGCGTTGTTGTTGCCTTTGGGATTTCACCGGGCCCGAAACGATCAATAGCCCACATATCTACCTTGTCACTTGAGGTAGCCTTTATATCCTTTATCACACTTGGAAGCGCAACAATCTTTGCCTCTGGAAATGCGAATTTTAGTACTGCGAGCCCGAAATGGTGGTCAGGATGAAAATGGGAGACATAGATATGAGTCAAACGCCTTCTCATGGGAAGTATCTCAGAAACAAGCCTGTGAGAATCACTCATAATTTGAGATGCGTCTATCAGAATGGCATCCTTCTCACCATAAAAAAGGGTGGAGTTACTGTTAAAACCAAGATAACTGTGGAGAAACACCTTGAAATTAATGGCCATATATCACTCCTTTAATTATCTGATGTTATTTGGATGATTAATAAATACCATTTTTTGCATGTCTGATCAATTGTGTTTTTTTATATAAACAACAGATCAAAAGATTAAAACTATTGATCCATTAATATTTTTATTGATAATAGTACAGGGCTCTACACTTAAATCAATAAATCCTGGCGCAGTAACCGGCATTACAGCCCTTTCAGATAAAAATGTAACCGAGAACTGACTAAATAATAAACCTTTAACCGGAGGATATTTCATGAAACGCATTATATTGTTTTTTATTGTACTATTCTCATTACAGGTTAACGCAGAACTGCCACCTTTACTGGATCGTGAACTGTTTTTCGGAGACCCTGAGATTTCAGGCGCACAGATCTCTCCTGACGGGCAGTTCATCTCATTTATAAAACCCTATAATAATGTCATGAATATCTGGATAAAAAAGCGGGATGAGCCCTTTAACAAGGCCCGCCCCCTGACCAGTGATGAAAAACGTCCGGTTACATCCTATTTCTGGGCACGTGACAGCAAATATCTCCTTTATGCACAGGATAAAGGAGGGGATGAAAATTTCAGGTTATATGCTGTAGATCCTAAAGTCCCAGGAGACCCCATTCCACCATCGCGAGATCTTACACCTCTTGAAAATGTTAGGGTAAGTATTATCGCAATACCCAGAGATACCCCAAATGAAATTATTGTAGGATTAAATGACAGAAACCCTCAATTACACGATGTGTATAAAATCAATCTCACAACAGGAGAGAGGACTCTTATACGTCAAAATAACGAAAATATCGCCGGCTGGATAACAGATCAAAAGGGGAATCTGAAGCTCGGTCTGCGTCAGACTCCTGATGGAGGAACAGAGTTATTAAAGCTGGATGGACAGAATTTTGTTTCGATCTACTCAGTAACTTCTGAAGAATCAGTAAATCCTCTCCGTTTCACAGCAGATGGGAAAATGTTTTATATGTTAACCAGCAAAGGCGCTGATATAGATAAAAGTCAACTTGAGCTGTTTGATATTAATACCGGAAAAACAACATTCATTGAAAAAGACCCTCTGAATGAAGTGGACTTCAGTGGCGCCCTGTTTTCAGAATTGACCGACAAGCTGCTTTTAACAGTTTATGTAGGTGACAAGCTTCGGCTATATTTTAAGGATAAGGCATTTGAAACAGATTTTAAGATACTCGTGGATCAGATTGGTGATGGTAATTATAGTATATCCAGCATGACAAAGGATGAGCAGACATGGGTTGTTTCGGTTTCACGGGATATAGACCCTGGTTCTGTCTATATATATGACTGCAAAACAGATAAAGCAGAACTGCTCTATCGAAAAAGGCATGATTTACCATCCGAACACCTCGCTGAAATGAAACCTGCGCGATATAAAGCAAGGGATGGTTTGGTTATACCCGCCTACCTGACACTCCCAAAGGGTATACCGGCAAAAAATCTTCCTGCTGTAGTATTTGTTCATGGAGGTCCATGGGGACGTGATACATGGGGATATGATTCTATGGCCCAATTTCTTGCAAATCGCGGATATGCTGTATTAATGCCTAACTTCCGCGGTTCTGATGGTTATGGCAAACAATTCCTCAATGCAGGTAATAAACAATGGGGAACAGGCTCCATGCAGCATGACATAACTGATGGTGTAAAATACCTCATACAGGAAGGCATAGCTGATCCGAAACGTATTGCTATCAGCGGTGGTTCCTATGGCGGATATGCAACACTCGCCGGGCTTGCATTCACACCTGATTTATATGCAGCAGGGTTCGATATAGTGGGGCCATCAAACATTATTACTTTGTTAAATTCGATCCCACCATACTGGACGCCAATCAAGAAGATGTTTTCAGTCCGTGTAGGAGACATGGATAATCCTGAAGAGCTTAAGATGCTTAACGAGCAGTCACCATTAAATTCAGCAGAAAAGATTACAGCCCCTCTCTTTGTTGTGCAGGGAGCAAATGACCCCAGGGTTAAACAGGCAGAGGCAGATCAGATTGTTGCTGCTTTGTACAGGCTGGGACGTGAGGTTGAATACATGGTTGCCCCTGATGAAGGGCATGGTTTTGCCGGAAAACTTAACAACCTTGCAATGTCCACTGCTATGGAGCAATTCTTTGCCAAACACCTTGGCGGACGCGTACAAAAGGATGTGAGAAAAGAGATTAAAGAAAAGTTGGATTCAATAACCGTGGATGTAAGTACCGTTAAAATGCCGGTAAAAAAATAAAGAATAGTGAAAGAAAGGTGCCGCCTGCATAACAGATAAGTTGAAACACAATAGGCGATTTCATTAATTTGTGCAGGTGACACCCGGGCATTTTTCAAAAAATAACAATATTTTTATAAACAGTATTGACTGAGAAACGTTTGACATTAAATTGGATGGCATGGAAATATTAAACTCAAAAGCCCACCTTGTAGAAATATTTATGATTCTTTTCTGGTCATCTATTAGTCTATTATTGATTACAGGAGGCAGCGGCTTTATTGGTGGGGATTTATTTTTCTATTCTTTTATCGCCTTTCTGGTTTCCATCATTCCGGTTTTCACCTTAAAAGGTGTTATCAGGAAGCCAGCCGTATTACTGATTACAGACAAACCTTTATTCTCACGAAAGAAAGTCATTCAATACAATGATCCTTTGCTGATTTATGATGTAGCCTCTGGCAGGTAATTCTAAAATATTCCTGATTATCACCTGGAGCAACAGGAGAAATCCTGTCTCTACAACTTATTATAAATAAGAATAATTACGTACAGGAGATATATAATGGATCATGAACTATCTCGCCTTATACTGGCATTGATTTTAACTGGTGTCGTGTTTTTTGCATGGAATTATTATCGAGGTGTTTTATCTGATAGATCTTCAGAATCTACTATCTCTGTTAAGCAGATAGAAAAAGTTGAAGTAAAAAAAATGAATATACGAAAAGACCTGTCAATATATAAGAACTGCGGAAGACTAAAAATTGTTGTTTATCCAATTTACAGGGCATTGGAATTTATAAATGATAAAATAAAAAATCCGGGGCTCGCCCTTATCATTATAACCATTGCTATCCGGTTACTACTCATGCCCATGACTGTTAAACAGATTAAGAGTTCAAGAAGAATGGCAGAGCTAAAGGATGAGATTGGAGCAATAAAAAATCGTCATAAGGATAACATGCTGGAAATGCAAAAGGCGATTTCAAGGCTTTATTCTGAAAAGGGTATTAATCCGCTCGTGAATATTGGGCTCGGTGTCTTACAGGTTCCTCTTTTCTTTGCCCTGTATAAGATTGTAAATGAAGCATCTATCTTTTCAGGAGCGGAGTTAGGCATCTGGATTAATGACCTCAGCGCTCCTGATCCATACTTTATTCTTCCATTTTTAGCAGGGATAGCAATGTATCTTGGTTCCAGATACTCGGGAAATTCAGAAGTTCAGACGCAAAAATGGTTGATATATCTACCAACTGTTCTGTTTACGATCTTCCTGTTAAAACAGCCCTCTGGTCTGGCGTTATACATGCTTGTTGGTGCCATATTTCAGCTTGCTGTCAGTGTTGTTTCGGGTCTGGCGTTTTCTATAAAAGAGAAAAAAGGTAAAACAGCATAAAAATCCAAAACCCGGTTTTAAATGCAGCCTAAATAGCAAAATAATAGCAAAGGACATAAGATGATACATCCAATATTGGTGGATAACTGTAGGGGCAGGCCCCTGTGCCTGCCCGCATATGATGGAGCGTGCCTGCCCGCCAAAGCCTTGGAGAAGGCGGGTGCCCCTACAAATATATTAATCTCATTTTTTTTGAGAGAGTAATGAAAAAATATGATGAACCATTAAAGTCATTTTTCATTTTTGACAATTAGATAGATGTATAATAATAGATGATCAGGTTGCATTTATATCCATTATTACATCCAATCAATTTAACAATAGAAAGGGAGGGTACCTGTATGAGCAAAAAGAGAATCTTTACAGATGAAGAACTGAAGGTGATGGGAACACCCACCCTTGATCTTATCAAAAAGGCAGTGGATGCTGGTGACAAAGAAAAGGCAAAGATGCTTGCAGAGCGGCTGCAAAGCGAGATCGGGCACCTGCATGATGGTTATATGGTTTGGGTCAGCGGACTCCTTTCCTATATTTACAGGAAATTAGGTGTGGATGCAGTGGAGGAGGCTGAAAGAGAGGCACATGGTATTGAAGGAAGGTCGGTTTTTAAGCCATCAGGAAAAACTGACTTAAGATCCAGGGCTGAAGAACTGGCGAGCGGTTTAAGAGGTCACATGCAGCCCATTGTTATCAAGGAGGATGATGAAAAGATCACCCTTACCATGAAGCCATGCGGTTCAGGAGAAAGGCTTATCCAGATGGGTCTTTATGAGCCTGAATTCGGCCTTGCAAAGGTCAAGGAGCGCCATCCCGCAACATGGGGCATGAAGGATTTTCCCATCTACTGCTGCCACTGTCCGATCATGGAGATGCTAGCAATAGAGGCCACAGGCAAGATGGGCGCTGCCCACATTGTATCCGAACCAATGAAGTTTGGAGAATGCCATTTTGCCCTGTACAAAGACCCCAAAGATATCCCTGAAGAATATTACAAACGTATAGGTAAAACAAAACCCTAATGATGTTACAGTGTTTATATGGTAATTTGATGGAAGAAGGTAAAAGGATTAGTAAATATACTCGGCGGCTGACACAAGATCATCTTCTGCGGCATATGCCCAGATTACTTCACGCGCCATTTTTCCATCCGCTTTTCCATCTCCGCCTGAGTATAGACATTTCCATCTTCTATATCTTCAATACCACGTTGTATTTTCTGGCGAACATATAGGTGGTATTGAATTTCTTCAAATGTACTGCTGTCCGGAAGCTCTTTTATAAGTCGTATAGTCTCTTCTTTTACTGATAACATATTAATACCTCTCTCCTATTAATGTCCGCCATTATATTAAATCTTGTAATAGTATTCCACAATATATTAAAAACTTTGAGATATAGACATAAAAATTTTTTAAAAATGAAATTCATCCACTATCTACAACCGCAATCTTATTTTCCAGCTTTTCCCATTAAAAATTGATGGCATTCACTGAGGGCCGAAACGAAAATAAATTGCAATACATTCTATTTACCCGCCTGAGTTATTCGCATATCCGTCAACTTTTAAGGGTTAGGGCATGAAGGATTTCCCAATTTACTGCTGCCATTGCCCGATTATGGAGATGATGACCATAGAGGCCACAGGCAAAATGGGCGCAGCCCATATTGTATCCGAACCAATGAAGTTTGGGGAATGCCATTTTGCCATATATAAAGATCCAAACGATATCCCTGAAGAATATTACAAACGTATAGGCAAAACAAAACCCAAATAGAACCATATCGATTGCATTAGTCTGCACACCTATATGGTTGTAGGGTGGCATTCCTGTCCCGTCATAGCCTGAGCATTTTGCGACGGCGGATTACATGCCACCTTGTTTTAGGTGAGGTATAAAACCTCACCCTACAGAGGAATATGAAATAATGTTACAGGGTCGGTTATGTTCTCTCAATGTTATTCATACTGTGCTATTAATTCGCTATTCAGGAGAAAAGGCAAAACTGCCATTACTCCTGAATACCGATTTTGAAAAAGATTTCACAATGCCCCAGATCGTTGAAAAGCAAGTTTGGTCTGTACCTACAGCCTTTAGTCTAAAATGCTTCAGCCTACCTCCACCACTTTTCCCTTGATTTTACAAGCTATTAGGTTTAATGAATAATAAACATGTCAATACAGGCAAATATAACTGCCTTATAAATATACAATAAAAAGATGATACAAGTTTTCAGATTGTAAGCGGCAATAGTTTGTTTATGTCATTAGAAAACTAATAATCCTCAATATTAGTGATTTGCATTTTTCTGTGAAAACCGGAAAGCCGAATATAACAAATCGTATATTCGTTTTTATGGTTTGGTAGAGTCACGAAAAAAATAGGACACTAATAGTGCCCCTAGGATTGAATATCTCAAGGGTTATAAAAGGTTCGGAAAGATTTTTTGTTCTACTTAATAAAAGAGCTAAAAAGAGAAACTTACCCATTTATATACTATGCTTGAGGAATCGAACAGTAGGCTGGAATTAATGACTGAAATTGAGAAAACAGATTATCCATCTCGTACAAAGGCACATAATATTGGTGATCGAGCAGTAGACGTTTTCAGATATCGAATGCCTAAAGAGTGGATAAAAAATGAATCAAGGCGTGATTATGGATGGGACATATGGTTAACAATTAGTAAAAATGAGAAAGTAAGTGAGAATTTCTTCGTACAATTAAAAGGCTCGGACTCCCCAGAGTATATCGACAAACAAAGAACAATCAGCCTTTCATTGAAAATATCTACAGTCAATTGGTTGCTAGATTTTTTCCCGATGCCTATTATGCTTTGCATTTGTGATACAAGTCAAAAGGCTGAACCTGTATATTATACTTGGCTTCAAGAAAATATAAAAAGGATTGAAAATGGGAATCCAGCCTGGAGGAATCAGCAGACTATCTCTTTCCACATCCCAATATCTCAAGTTATTTCTACTGATTCAATAAAAGATATAGAAACTTATGTAGAGAAATATAATAATGACCTAAAAATAAATGCAGCTATTGGTGATCTACTAAGGCCCAGTTTTGGGTTTGAAAAATCCGATCCAATTTCTCTTTATACAAAAAAAGCAGAAGATCATGTTTTAGAAAAAGTCTCTCCTCTTATAATGGAAGCCGGAATAATTGATATTGTAAAAGATAGAGATAGAACTTCCATTGACCAGCTTTCTGTGGATGATCAAAAATTATTAAAAGAAATTAAGAAATCATCTTCTTTTTTGGAATCGTTTCACGATAAAGATGCAAAAAATATCCTTGAGAACATAAAAAGCAAAATTCAGAATACAACAGAAGGTAATAAAGCAAGATATTATAATAATATGGGTGTTCTTTGTCTTCACTTGAAAGAATACAAAACAGCACTCAAACATTTCCTGAAGGCTGAAAAATTACGTCCGAATGATCCTAAATTTATTATTAATTCTCTTCAAATAAAGTTTATTCTTCAATATGAGAAAGAGGGTTATAGAATCAAATTCCATAATTCATGGATTAATAAACTTGATGAAGTACTGTCAGAAAATCCTGAATATAAGTTTGCAGTGCGATTGAAAGCAAATTATTTGGGTATTACGAAAAATGCAGAAAGTGCAGAAAAATATCTTCGAGAATCAAAAAGTTGGAATGATGAATGTGTGTCCTATAGCTGTGAGTTAGCAGATTTATTTATAAATGAATCAAATTTTGAAAAAGCCATTAATTTGCTATCAGAGGTCGAAAATACTGGGAAAGATTTAAAATGGTCTTTTTGGCAACAATATGGAAGTATACTTTTAATAAAAGCATTAGGCAAAATTGGGAAAAAGCATGATCTTGAAATATATGGAACAGGTCCAAGTAATATCAATTTACCAATTCTTCGAAAAGCAGAAAAATGTCTAATAAAAGCTTGTGAAGATGCAGCAACTATTGGTTTCCCTCAAATTTCTCAAGCAAGTGTGATTAACCTTGCTGCAACCCAACGATTACTAGGAAAAGTGGATGAAGCAAAACATTATTGTAATGCTTTTTTAATCCAGTACCCTAATAATCCAGAAGTCGCCAACTCATATGTGGGATGTCTTGCTACAGAAGAAGATATTCATTTAACACTAAAGTATGCAAAAATTGCTTATAAAGCGAATCCTTCAAATAAACTGATTTATAAGAACTATCTCCTTACCCTTTACCAAGCAGAAGAGCATGATGAGTTAATAAAACTAGTATCGAATCGATTGATTGAAGGATTTACAGATCAAGACGAAGAATCACTTTCATTATCATTTTATTCGCTTGCCCTTTATGAGATTGGCGAGGAAACATTAGGACTTGAAAAGCTAAATGAAATAAAAGGAAAACCCCATATTATAGAAAATGCTACTGTAGTGGATGCTTTAATATCTAGAAAAAATGGAGCCTCTATTAAAGATGTTGCAGATATTTATAGAAAAGCATTAACAGAATACCCAGATAGCATAATTTTAAACACTCATTTTTTTGAATGCCTTAACTCTTCCGAACCTAAAGAGGCCAGTGAAAAATTAGATTGCCTAAAAAAAATAGCTAACTTAAGACAGTTAATACCAAAAGAAATCTACGAATTAGGTAATTGTTATATCACCATTAAAAAATATGATGAGGCTGTACAAATATTTGAAGAAGGTGAAAAAAGATATCCACATGAAAGCAAATTAATTTATGGCCATGCAGTTGCTTTGTCAAAAGTAGGAGATGATGAAGGTACTTACAAGATTCTAGAAAGATATGTTGAGCTAGGCAAAAAAAATTATAACATTTTAAAAAACTTTGCTTTCACAGCGTTTGAAACAGGAAGAATAAAGGAAGCAATTGAACTATTTCAGAAAGCATTGGCAAAATCGCAAACAGATGAAGAGCGAGCAGAATTACATTGTCAGTTGTGGGAATTAAAAAGACGAGGTGATTATTCAGAAAAAGACCTCCTTAATCATGTGATGTCTTTCGGTAAAGTAACTAGAAATGTGCCCGAGAATGAAGCTCAGTTTCTAATGATGGCAATGCTTACTCCACAACAAAGAGAATTGGACTCTGAAAATAAGAAATGGATTGAAGAAATCAATGAACGTTTAAAAGAATTTTCCGAAAAGTACCCAAGCTTTCCCTCTTTCAAATCTTTTAAATTACCTGAAGGTGCTTCTGATCAGGAAAAAGCTTCTGAGGTTTTATCACAAATATCAGCTATTATGCTTCCGCAATATTTGGCGACTGTACCTTTTCGATTAGCTACTCGATCAAAGCCTTTTCCGCTTGTTTTTAAAGCACAATATCTTCCAGAGATAAGATCAATATTTGATTTATGGTCTACTTCTGTTTCATCTAATGATTTCTCCAATGGTATTCATATTTGGTATGATAATAATTCTATTGAATCCGAACTGAAAAACTTGTCAGAAAGAGAGAATGTATGTGTAGATATTACAGCTCTATTGACTCTTGCAGAATTGAACTTGCTCTCTTTATTATCAGATTCGTTTAGAATAATTATATTTTCTCAGGAGACAAAAAAGACAATAGATAATGAATTGTATAATATACCTAACTCTTCAAGTCCTGTAGCTAAAAAAATTGAAGAATGGAGGCTTGCTAACCGTAAAAAGATTAGAATTAGAAATAGTACCGATGATACCAATGATATCAATTCAATAGGCAATAGTAGTAGCATAATTTTTACACCTAATTCTGAAAGAAAAATTAACAAGATATTAAGATCAGGGGTCGGTGAAAGCATACTTCTTTCAAAAGAATTGAATATTCCACTTTATTCAGATGATTCTTTCACAAGAGCATTGGGTGGAGAATCGTATGGGATTGGTGTTTTTTCCACAATATCTCTCGTTAAAAAACTCTGTTCAGATGGACAACTTACATTAAAAGATGAGACATCAGTTTTATGCGAGATGATCCGAAAAAATTTTCGAATAATTTATTTTGATAACAGTCATTTAAATATTCTTTTAGATGACTTAAAAAGGAAACACAAAAAGAAATATGGCACAAATCCAACAAAGAAAGATTTATTAGAAGATTCAAATATGGGCACACTTCTAAAGCAGTTTAACGATACATTCTTTAAGGAAGAATGGCTTGCAAAAAAAATACAGGATTGGTGGGCTTCATTATTATTAAATGAAGAGCATAATCTAATAGTTGAATGCATATATTACCCCTGCTACGCATTGTCTATGAGAATAAAAAGTGGAATAATGAATAAAATACGAAAATATGAACAAGAAGATCGACTTGCCCATATCCTTTCGTATTTATTACTAAAAAGTAATTTTGTTAACGAACAACCTATAACATTAGCATGGTCAGTAATAAAATCTTGTTGTGAAAGTATGTTCTCAAATGAAGAAGATAAATATAATAGAACCCTATATTTCTTACTACCCACATGGGTAGTCAGAGAACTTGAAGGTATGCAGATCTCAAAAGATGAAAGACTGTCCATATTAATAAGAATTTCTTCAAATATGCCTAAAGAAGACAGAGAAAATTTTGATAGAATTATTATGAAAATAAAACCTTCTTTTATGAAGTTATGAAAACCCGGTGAAAAACCTGGGTCTCCATTGACATTGGATAGATTAGGAGCTGTTCTGCAACAAGGATGAGTTTAACAAGATGACTAAAGTAGCAATTGTTAACGAGGAAAAATAACCAGATGCCTGCTACCCGACTGAAGATATTAATAAGCAGTGTGCAAAACGAGTTTACTGATATCAGGCGTGATCATAAGGCATCGAATACGATGCGTTTAAAAATGAGGCCGGGTCAAATGGTTTTCCCCATACACCTCAAAAATGGATGATGTGGAATTATATTTACCGGGATAATATTTTGCAGATATTCAAGCGCATAAACCAGTATACGAAGGTGAGTGAAATATGAAAGAAAAAGAAAATCAAGCACTGGTACATTCAAAAGGACAATTTCTGGTTTATCAGGCTGAAGATGGTAAACTCAAGTTGGATGTCCGGCTGGAAGATGAAACTGTCTGGCTGACCCAGCAGATGATGGCAGAATTGTTTCAAACAACAAAGCAGAATATAAGTCTTCACATTCAAAGGATCTTTGAAGAGGGTGAGTTGATACCGGAGGCAACTGTCAAGAAATACTTGTCAGTTCGAAAAGAAGGAAGTCGGGAAGTAAAACGTCTACTTGATTATTACAGCCTGGACATGATCATCTCAGTCGGTTACCGGGTAAAAAGTCATGTTGCCACACGTTTTCGCATTTGGGCGACAGAACGGTTGAAAGAATATATTGTAAAAGGTTTTATCCTGGATGATGAGCGTTTAAAAAACCCTGATCAGCCGTTTGATTATTTTGAAGAACTCACCAGGCGCATTCAGGATATCAGGACCTCGGAACGGCGGTTTTATCAAAAAATCACCGACATATACGCCACCAGCATTGACTATGATCCTACACTGGATATCAGCATAGAGTTTTTCAAGACAGTTCAGAATAAAATGCACTGGGCAATAACCGGCCAGACAGCAGCAGAAATTATCCATTCCCGTGCTAATGCGGATAAACCTAATATGGGCTTAACTAACTATAGAGGCGCAAAGGTTCGTAAACAGGATGTAACTATTGCTAAAAATTACCTTACAGAAAATGAACTTGCGGCTCTAAACAATCTTGTTGAACAATACCTGATTTTCGCCCAGGGTCAGGCAATGCGTCGCATCCCCATGTATATGAAGGACTGGATTAAAAAACTTGATGGATTTCTTACAATCAATGACCGGGATATCCTGAACCATGCAGGAGAAATCAGCCATGAAATGGCAAAACAATTGGCCGAGACTGAATATGATAAATTTCATGAAAAAAGGCTTTCATCGGCAACAAATGAATTGAGTGATTTTGACAAGGTGCTGGATAATATCGATACATCAAATAAAAAGCTGAGTAAACCGCGAACCACACGAAAGAAAGACAAATGAAAAGCCGGAATCTACCCTTGATATTGGACAGATTCGGTGTTGTTCAGCAACAAGGATGAGTTTAACAAGAAGAGTGAAGTAGAAATTAAAAACGAGGAAAAATAATCAGATGCCTGCTACCCGACTGAAGATATTTATAAGCAGTGTAAAAAAAGAGTTTACTGATATCAGGCGTGATCTTAAGGCATCGAATTCGATGCCTTTTAAAATGAAGCAGCGTCAAACAGTTTTACCCATACACCTCAAAAATGGATGATGTGGCATAATATTTCCCGAAAATGATTTGATAGAATTTTCAGTTGTAAAGGAATACTTTACACCTCGCTCAGACAATAAAAACTACAAAACAAAGTTCTATAGTCTTCGAAAAGCCGGAATCTACCCTTGATATTGGACAGATTCGGAGCTGTCCAGCAACAAGGATGAGTATAATGGGATGACTGAAGTAGAAATTAAAAACGAAGAAAAATAATCAGATGTCTGCTATCTGGATGCGGGCTGAAAGTTTAAAATCTTTCCGACAGGAAATCTTTTAGAACAATGACTTTAATCTCACCCACCTGTTGTAGCTGGTCGTGATAAATTGAGCCAAAAATGGTCGTTAAGAATTGAGCCACTCTGGTAGAGGCAAGGGATTATTAGTATATTAAGAGATTTAATCCCAGATACAGAGGAGAACGGCTTGAAAAAA
>JAAZBV010000037.1 GCA_012513605.1 Desulfatiglans sp.
AAATGTGCGTGATTAGGCATGAAGGCCCAGGCATAGCATTGTGTTTTTGTTTTGGGCAGGAGATCAGAAAGTCTTTCCATGAGGTTTTCACGGTCTTCATCGTCTTTGAAGATCCTGCGCTTTTCTATCCCCCTGATCATCACATGGTGTAATAAACCTGGTGTATCTAGTCTGGCTATTCTTGGCATGCCCACACTTTTACTCAAAATCTAACCAATGTCAAGCAATTTTAATTTTAAAGGTCGTCCCCTTATTTTACACTTTTAAAAACTGGTTTGGCAGTTATGTGGAAAGTTGGGTTAGCATCCCAATCAATCTGGCTGCCCTTAACTGCAATCACTTGCTTCTTAAAAAGTGTACAACCCCTTCGCCTATCTCTAAAAGAGCACTCTCTATGGACTTTAATTCTGCTTTTCTGATAGTATCATAAAAATTGATATCTTCTGCATTTTCTATAGCTGTAAAATCTTTACTGACCAATGTTGTAAAAGGGACAATCCCGGTCCGGGTGTCCAGGAGCAAGGCTTCTACATTACAATATGCTTTGGACTTGTCTGGAGCAAACATCTTATATTTTTCATATGACTGGCAAGAACTGTTATATACAAGAAGGAAATCAGCCTGATATCTGGCAGCTGCTTCCCTTAACCGAGGTATAGATTTTTCTTTTGGTACCAGCAGTGTCGGTAAAAATGAGGCATCATGCACGAAATCTGATGTCTTTAGTTTTGATATAAAGGCGTTTTGTGCCTGTGCCCCTGATTTGGACAATTCATCTGACCATCCAAGCCAGAAGTTCTGTCCAAATGGCATCACTGCAATTCGGTTTTGTTTCTGAGGTACAATTTCAAATGCAAGTATTCTTTGTATATCCATATCAGAGAGGATAGCAGCATCTCCTGCAAACAGTGATTTATTTGTATTATCGTTTTCATTAAAAGAATAGGCGTCGTAATTAGAATAAGACCCAGGGCTTAACATAACCTTTTTTTGTTGACAGCCAGTAGTAATCAGAACGCTTAAAGACATAAAAACAAGTAAGTATTTATTCAATTTTACCTCCTTTAGATATAACATCTTTATATTTTCCACGTAACTTAAAAGTCCCTTCAACAGCCTTTGCTGATGTAATTAAAAGGATGATGACAAAAATACCTACAAGAGAGCCGCCTTCTTCAACAACGCCTGTCTTATTTAAAATAAATAGCAGCAGGGCTAATAAAGAGAATATCAATGTAATAATTGATACAATTCTGCTTTTTAACCAAAAAAGCAAGATTCCAAGAATAAAATAGAAAAATGCATCTGTAATCAATCGTGGATCAGTTAAAATTCCAGCAACTGCATATATAATTGCCATAACAATAATTACATAAGATGCCTGCTTAATAGTCTTTATAGCATCTTCTCTGTTTAATATCCTCCCCAGCAGGCCAGTTCTGTGGGGTTTTTCTTCTGACATATACTATTCTCCTTTCACAAACAACGTTTTACTCACCAGCCCCGTCGTGATTTTTTATGATAAGCAAGGGATCCTCCGGGGTCTTGTGTAGCATAATTTTGGGGTTTAGTCATTGGGCCAATTGTTAAATCGATCTCTACGAGTTTTCCTGAAATTGGTAACTTCCAATCGAACGCCATCCGGATCTGTAAAAAATAGCGCATAATAATCTGGATTATATTCAGGATACAACCTTGGAGTATCAAATTTTATATTTAACTCCTTTAATCCTTTTGCTACTTCATCAACGTCATTCTTGCTATCAACACGGAAACAAAAATGGTTTAAACCTGGCGAATAAGGATCATGTTTTTGTTCTAAATTTCTGGCAGGTCTAAGGGTGAAACTGTAATGCCTATTATAATAATGGACATGAGGATCGTTTTCTATATTACTGCATGTTTTTTTAAAATCCAATACAGTCATCATTACGCCATCATAGAACGCTTCTGATTTTCTTAAATTACTAACTGCTATATATATGTGATCAATTCCAATAACATCTACAGACATTTACTACCTTTCCATTATATCTTGGCTATGAGGGATGGCGGATTAATGGTACTGACGATCAATAATGTACAAAGGCCATTAATATTGCTGTATTCCAATCATCCATATATACAGCCAGTCCCGTTCAATTGCCTGATTATAACTTTTTTAACCACTTTTCTTTTATAGATTTTTGTATATCGATACCGAACAAATCTGCATTAATGATTGCCATACCAATAATATCAGCGAGTTCTTCTCCTAGTCGTTTTTTTGCTTCCTCTTCAGAAACGTATTTTTCCGGTTTAGATTTTTTATTATGAACAATTACGGCCTGTGCGTACTCACCGACTTCCTCAAATAATTTCAATACAGCGAAGTCATGATCAATTTTCACATTAAATCTTTCACTATATGTTTCAGCAACCTTCAATATACCACTTTGTATTTCTTCGAATGTAATTCTCAACCTTCTCACAGTTACGACACGCTAACAAGCTGGCGGTGCCAACCTTAAAAGATTATTAAAAGAACTTCTTCTGCATACCACAAATGATCGATTCGGCAAGATAGTAGCCAGTCTTAGTTAAGCGACTTGTTCTGTATCCCTTTCGTATTGAATGATCCCTTTTTCTTCAAGGGTATCCAACTCTGATTGATCAATATCTTTTGATAACCATGTACAATCAAGATTGTCATATGATGTTAAATAAACATTGTTTTGATAGTAAATATGCTGATGAGTAATATCAGACTCTAAGTTCCAATTATTGATATTTTCCAAAATTACTTTTTTCGCTTCTTCACTAAGCTTTATTTTCATATATTTAGGTCTGGGCCAAACCGTTCCTCTGTTAACTTTTATTCCATCGTCTATAGTATACTCTTGTACAGTTTGATATAGCTTGGAATTATAAAGACCCTCTATACTCCAAATGCTGTCATTCGGAACATATTTTATTAACCAAGACATAAATTCATTTTTATTGAAAATACTTTGAAACTCCCATGCATTGTCATAGTTTATTTCAATGCCTTTTCTCTCTTCTTTTGGAACCCATCCTAGATATTTTAGTAAAGTGTTGCTCATATCAGTTGCTTTATACAGAACGTTGAGGATGAGCGGCGACCGGGTTAAAAAAATAAAAGTGGTGAACCACGGTGCAGCTTACCCTACATTAATTTGTTTACCACCATAGCCCAGGTTGTCCGCTCCATCCTGCTTGTTGGACGCCGCACTGGCACTATGGATTTTTCTGAAACCTTACTTTCGTGAACCAGCCTTTGAAAAAAAATCCGTTTATGAACGATGCTTTAAATAGTACAGGTTTTCTGGTTTCATCCCCCAGTTTGATATTTAGATTTTTTTTGGTATAGCACTTGCTATATGGAAATTTCTGAAACCGGTTTTTTAATTCATTACAATAAATAGCACATTTAATTTTGGTTTGCCTAAATATAAAAGATAATGAATGATTATGGTAAAATAAACTTATCAATTAATTTCCCGGTATTTGGTTAATTTGAAATAAAAAACTATTATTACTCGAACATCATAACTTCATGTGACTTCAATCGCTTGCCCTTGCCCAATATCTCTCATCCTTCTTCCTGATTGTACTCAATCATGCGTCCAACATATATTAGTAGGATCGATTTCTATTCCAATAGAATTGCATCCTACTATTATAGAATGTTTAAGTTAATTTAATATCATAAACATCACTTTTAATATAATTAATAATATCTAAATTACTTAAGTTTAATTAAAGCAATTACTTACAGTACAGATAAAACAGAAAAGCCAGATAGTTAATAACTAATTTTTACAGAAACAACAATAACATTCTTTGATAATGCTGATATAATTTTAGTCTTTTTTGCTACCCTACCCTTCTTATTTTTTTAGAAACTTTTTAGCTGTTTTTGTAGGGAACAGGGCTGCCGTGTTTTTCTGGTACAACTTCACAACCTTTCTTATGCACTCCTGGCAGATATTTGCTGACCGGGTTTCATCTATTTCCAGATGATTATAAGTCTCCTGATATGGTTCTATTTGCCTTTCGCATAAGGCACATTTATGAGTAACACCCACATGCCATTTCTCATGGTAAAAATTCACTGGAATTTGATCTGGTACTGCATTTTGGATATACAGGCGAAAAAAACCACCCTGTCCGGTAGGATGGCTCCATTAAATCCGGGCAGGGGGTTCCAATGGTTCCGGTGAGGAACCAGTATTAAATGATTACCTATATTTTCTTTTTTTGTTTACCTCCAGATAACATCCGCAGGATTGCGTCGAGGGATAGATCGTACTTCAAATTGAGAATACCCAAACATCATTGCGCCTTTTATGATTCGCCCTTTAGGTGTTTCAAGAGCCTCTTGAAGTGGTTTATAGGCATCAGCAGCCATTTGAACTAAACCAGCCCAGCATGTTCCAACCCCAAACGAAGGTGCTGCAATGTCGATGTGTGTCATGGCAATTATTGCTTCGGTCGGGTCATCAATTTGCTGTTCCGCTTTTGGTATATGAGCAAAAAGAAGATGTGGGGCATTATGGCAGATTAAATCAACACCGCTATCCCACATTGAAATAATTCCAGAAGCATACGGCCCTAGTGGATGTGATGTGTTTTGAATCGTCCTAAACCAATCAACCGTGAGCCCTGCTATATTTTTCACCATAGAGTGACCGCTGATTACAATCCATTTAACTGGTTGTTGATTTCCACCTGAAGCAGCATAACGAGCAACATCTATAATTTGAGAAATTATCTCTTTGTCTACCAGGCTAGAGGTAAAGTGTCGAACCGAACGGCGATTCTTGATATACAAAGAGAGTCTCTTTGGTTCGATACTGCTATCCTGTGATGAAACTTGTATCTTTTCTTCAGGCAAATAGTTCAACAGCAGGGCATCCTGTTTACAAAAAGATTCACAATGTCCACACTGCAAGCAATTATTTTCGTTTTCTTTTAAAATCCTTGGAAAAATTGAATCATTTGATTTTTCGATGATTCCTGTTACACAGACGGTAGAACAAATATTACATTTAATACATCGTTGTTCATTAATTATGATATTCGGCATAAAATAAAATCTCCATACATTCATGATTAAAACATATTGATTGTTCTTATTATAAAATTGCTATTAACAAATAAAATTGTTGTTACCATTCAGCTTCGTGTAATTACCATTTCTTAATACTCCCTTTAAGAGTTCCGCAGTCAAAAATAAAATTTCACAGAAACAACAATAACATTCTTAAAAAAGGTTCGATTTAATGCTGAGCTGACATAACTTGCATCATACTTTTATTGCTCTACACCTCTTATCTATTCAAAAACTTTTTAGCGGTTTTTGTGGGGAACAGGGTTGCTGTGTTTTTCTGGTGAAGCTTCACAACCTTTCTTATGCACTCCTGGCAGATATCTGCTGACCGGGTTTCATCTATTACCAGATGATTATATGTCTCCTGATATGGTTCTATCTGCCTTTCACATACGGCACATTTGTGAATTGCCTGCATATGCACTCCTCCTTTTAGACAACAGCTGTGTGATCCCTTGAAAAACATATCTGTGAAGACCTGAAGGGCGACAGGATTCCCGCTTTCACTACTCTTCCGGCATCACAGACGAGTGATGGCTGATGATGAGCCATTGCTTGCCGTCCCATTGATAGGTAAAGCTATACCTTGCATTGACCTTGTTCCCTGTCTTGGCGAAGCGGAAGGTGTACAAACCGGTGTCCACAGCCATATTATGGCCGATTTGTATCTGTCTCATGGTGACCTCCCCTGATGGTTCGTTCTCAAGGAAGTGGTGAAAGTAGTCCTCTTTTTCTGCCCGTGTGAGTCGAGGCTTATTGGAGACTGTGGGCAGAAGGATCGATGTCTCAGCATAGTTATCAACGACCTTTTTAGGGTCACCTGATTGCAGCGACCGATTCCACCTGTCGAACAGCGATGCAATTTCCTGTTCGGTTGTTGTGATGCTTTTTTCCACCCTGAGGGTAGCGTCCTGGTTGCGATTGGATGCCGGTGTGGTACAACCCGGGATGAGTAGAGAAATAATTACGAATAATGTATAAAACATGTGTTTCATATGTGCGTACTTCCTTTCATAGCTGCAGAGCGGCGCAGAGTGGAACGCTCTTTTGTTATTTAATACCATATTTTTCAAGAATATATTTATCTTCTTTAGTTCTCATATTCAATAGGGAGTGATTCACCCCGGATTATTCTCAACAAGTCAGTATGATCGGCCCTGCCTGGAGATGCATCCTCTGCAATTATTATTATGTCATCTTTAACGGCCAGGCCCGAGTTGCCCATGAATTTCATAACCCCATCGGTCGAATAGACATAGTCATTACCCATCATAACCGGAAAAACGCCATAAGAGAGGTCTAAAAATCTAAGGGTTTCCTTGCTTCTGCTGAAAGCGAGTATCCAGCAATTGGGCTTGAACCGGGAGATTCTGCGAGGCATGTTTCCGTTTTGCGTTGGCGCCAGGATGTAACGGGCATCCAGTGCTCGAACTGCATCCATCACATTAAGAGAAATGGCATCCTCTATGTCTGTCTTTTTTTGTCCACCCTCATTTGCCTTGTAATATTCGCGCAGGCCGAATTCCCGAATTTCCCGCTCAATTGATAATGATATTCTGGCCATCATATCTACGGCATAGGCAGGGTATTTGCCGATAGAAGTCTCTTCAGACAGCATTACCGCATCAGTGCCGTCAAGAATGGCGTTTGCCACATCCGATGCCTCAGCCCTTGTAGGGCGGATGTTCTCTGTCATTGAAAGCAGCATCTGCGTTGCGGTGATCACGGGCCGGCCAAGCAGATTAGCCTTACGAATAAGTTTTTTCTGAACCGCTGGGACATCTTCGATAGGTATCTGGACTCCCAGATCTCCACGGGCTATCATAAGAGCATCCGCTTCGTTAAGAATTTCATCAATATTCCGGACTGCCTCCATCCGTTCGATTTTCGCTATCACATGGACAGTCTTTCCTCTTTCTCGCGCAAACTTTCTTACCTTAAGGATATCATCTGCCTTTTCTACAAATGAAACACTAAATGCATCGATCCCTTCTTTTAAAGCAAAATCTACAAAATGAAGGTCTTTCTCTGTTACTGTCTCCATAAATATTTTTGCGCCGGGAAGGTTCAAACCTTTATGGGATAGCAATGGCCCGCCAATAACAACTTTACAGGCAACTTCGTCTGCTAACGACTCCTCAACCTCTAACTGTATAAACCCGTCATTAAGGTAAATGAGGCTCCCAGGGGATACACTTTCTGGTAATCTTTTATAATTAACCGGGATGCGCCCGGCTGTACCAGGAATATCCTTTGTGGTCAGAATGACTTTGTCCCCCTTATTGAGTAAAAGCGGATCGCTTTTAAGTTTGCCAATCCGGATTTTTGGGCCGGGCAGATCAGCAAGAATCATGCACGAGCGCCCCAATTTTGAAGATACCAGACGTATACGCCGTATGTCTTCCCTGTGTCCCTCAAGAGTGCCGTGAGCAAAATTGAGCCTGGCGACATTCATTCCCCTTCTCATCAGTTCTTCAAGTTCGCTTTCCGAATGAGAGGCCGGGCCGATTGTGCACACGATCTTGGTTTTGTGATCAGGTAATGTTAAATTCATCTCATTTCTCCTTAATCCGAATGTCGTGCAATGCTGCTGCTTTTAATTTAACTCTCTAATGAACGATTGCCGCTTGATTTTCTAATGATACCTAAACTGTTATGAATACCTTTTTCGATTTCCACTATGAATAAAATTGCCACTCCGACACCGATGATGCAAAGCCAGTCATGCGGTAATAATGGGGCGCTATAGAAGACTGAATTCATAAATGGCGCATAGACAAAAAGAATCTGCAATAGAGACATCGTCAGTACCCCGGCAATAAGATGCATGTTTCCAAAAGGGTTTAGTTTGAAAATGGAGCTATGCAGCGAGCGACAACTAAAGAGGTAGAAAAGTTCTCCAAAAACAAAGACACTTGTTGCAAGAGAACGGGCTACAGCTTCACCTCGGCCTGATTGCAGAGCCATTTCGAATAACCCGAACGCACCAGCGCACAAGAGAACTCCGACCAGGCAAATACGAATAATCAGAGGTTTAGTCAGAATTGGTTCTTTAGAGGGCCGCGGCGGACGTGACATTATACCTGTCTCCTTGGGCTCAAAGGCTAGCATAAGACCAAGCAGAACGGCAGTAGTCATATTGATCCATAATATCTGTACAGGCAGAATCGGCAGCGCCATTCCAGCTACTATTGCAGCAAGGATAGCAAGCCCTTCGCCAAAGTTTGTCGGCAATGTCCATGTAATGAATTTTATCAGATTATCATACACGCCTCGTCCCTCCTCTACTGCGGCTTCTATAGAGGCAAAATTATCGTCCGTGAGGATCATATCGGCTGTTTCCTTGGCCACATCTGTTCCGGTAATCCCCATGGCAATGCCGATGTTTGCCTGCCGCAGCGAAGGGGCATCATTGACTCCATCGCCAGTCATAGCAATAGTATCGCCGTTTGCCTGGAGAGCTTTAACCAGGCGGAGTTTATCTTCAGGGGCCACCCTGGCAAAAACCGATGTCTGTCTGGCCCTGACAATGAGATCATTATCAGATAATTCGCTTATGAGCCTGCCATTCAATACAGCATCCTGCTCATTTGGGCTATCCTCGTCAATTATGCCGATTTTACGCGCAATAGCAAAGGCAGTTAGTTCATGGTCTCCGGTTATCATCTTGACGCCAATGCCGGCTGTTTTGCAGGCGCTCACAGCATCTATTGCCTCCAGGCGCGGTGGGTCAATCATGGCCTGGAAACCTAAAAAGGTCATTCCATCGGATAGGTCATCATGAGAAACAGTATTTGTGCCCGGTTCGCATTGCTTCCTCGCGAATGCAAGAATGCGTAGTCCTTTTCGCGCCAAATCTTTTGCTGCCGAATGACAGGTTTCCATGTCCAGCGGACCATTGCCTCCAGTGGAAAGAAACAGATTCGCACAGCGGGAAAGGATGCTTTCCATTGAACCCTTCATATAGATAACCGCGGCGAAGGCGTTGGTGTCTTTGTGAAGAGTGGCCATGTACTGATGCTGTGATTCAAATGGCACAGTGTCTATCCGGGGAAGTTTTAATATGAGGCTTTCCTTTGTAATGCCCGCTTTTCTGGCGGAGGTTATTAATGCCCCTTCGGTTGGATCGCCTTCGATTTTCCATCCGTCGTCATTCGATACCAGGCTGGAATCGTTGCAGAGCATGCCAGCTATCAGACACTCCTCAAGCGAACGGTTGTCACCCGGCTTGATAATTGTTCCATTCAGGCTGAATTCTCCTTGAGGCGCATATCCGACACCCGACACCTCAAACAGCATATCTCCCGCAAATATTTTCTCGACGGTCATCTGGTTCTGGGTCAGGGTCCCGGTCTTGTCCGAACAAATGACCGATGTGCTCCCCAGTGTCTCGACCGCAGGGAGTTTTCGTATAATGGCGTGGCGCTTTGCCATCTTTGAAACGCCAATGGCCAGGGTAATCGTCAGCGCCGCAGGCAGACCTTCCGGGATTGCTCCAACTGCCAGTGCAACGGCGGCCATGAATATTTCCAGAATGGATTCTCCCCTTAAAAGGCCTATCAGAACCGTCACCAGGGCAAGCCCCAGAATTACATAAAGAAGCAGGGCGCTAAATCTGGCTATGCTCTTTGTCAAAGGAGTAGCGAGAATATCAGCAGATGCGATCATCGTATTGATTCTGCCTACCTCTGTGTTGTTGCCTATTGCTGTGACAATTCCCGTTCCGGTACCGTAGGTGACCAGTGTGGATGAATATGCCATATTGGTACGGTCAGCAAGTACGACATCCGAGGGGAGGCTTTGTGTCTGCTTGATCACGGGAACCGATTCGCCGGTAAGCGCTGATTCGTCGATCTGTAATTCACGCAATTCAATAATTCTCAGGTCTGCCGGAATCTTGTCACCGGACTGGAGAACAACTACATCGCCAATTGTCAGTTCAGAGGCCCGGATACGTTGTTTGTTGCTGTTTCTGATTACAGTGACCTCGGTGACCATTGATTTTGCCAGAGATTCTATTGCTTTCACCGCTTTTGATTCCTGAATAAATCCGATGATTGCATTAACCATAACAACGCCTAAAATAACGATTGAATCGGCCCATTCCTTAAGAATGGCGGTTATTATTGAGGCAATAAGGAGGATATAAACCAGAGGTTGGTTGAACTGCATCAGGAACAAAATGATCGGATGAGTACCCTTTTTTTGCGTAATCACATTCTCGCCAAACATTTCTTTCCGGCTGGTCACCTCCTGGTCATTCAAACCGCTTTGAATAGATGATTCAGCTTTTGCAAGCGCATCCTTTTCTGTCAGGTTGTGCCAAATTAAACCATTTGCATTCATAGTATTTTACTCCCTGGCATTTTTACTAATGGCCTGTGACAGCCGTTCAATTTCAATTTTTAACGAATCAATACCTGTCCGTGTGGTATTTTATCTCTCGGTTTGTGTTTATTGGATTAAATACCCTATTTTTTAACAGCGTTTTAACTAGATTTTCCTGGATTATTTTTCTAAATTTATCAAAGCTATACAGAGTCTTCAAGCTTATTTTTTAAAAACCTTATATGGCTTTATTTGCCTTTCGCACAAGGCGCATTTATGATTAAGAACAGAGGATGAACCGCAGAACGGGGAGGAGTTGTCCTGCGGCCCATCCATCTGTAAAAAAGGGAAGTATGTCCCTCCTGTTTATACTCTGTGAGGGGAAGAGTTTAGAAGGTTGGAGTATGTTTGTTGACTGGTTTGACAACTACTGAAAAGAAAAGTTCCATTATTTTTTAAAATGCGATAAAAATTACTCTCCATTCAGAAACCGGCCTGTTCTGGATGGACACTGATTAATTCTCTTTATAAAGGAGACAGTTATGAGAAAGATACTGATACCCTTATCCCTTGTTGTCCTTGTATTTTTTTATTTACCATCATGCTTAACTGTAGAGTCTTCTAATTTCCTGAAAAACATGGGGGAGAGCCTTTCAGGAGGCAGCGCCTCATCGGGGCTCACAGAGGGCAGGATAATTGAGGGGCTCAAGGAGGCATTAAGGATAGGCACGGAGAATGCTGTCAATTCTCTTTCTCTTGAAGGAGGCTTTTTAAACACCCCGGAGATTAAGATCCCGCTCCCCGGCCCATTGAAAAAGATTGAGGAGAATGCCAGGAAGGTCGGGCTGGGCTTTTATTTTGACTCTTTTGAAAAGAGCATAAACACAGCAGCAGAAAAGGCAACGCCCCATGCAAAGAAAATAGTATTTAACGCCGTGAAGGAGATGACCTTTTCAGATGCAAAAAAAATCCTGTATGGAAGGGATAATGAGGCATCTCTTTATTTTAAAGAAAAAAGCTTTAATGAACTTATGAATATTTTCAAGCCTGAGGTCCATTCTGTTATGGCAAATACCGGCGTTACAAAAAAATACCAGGAGATAGAGACAAGGGTCAGGAATTTTCCTTTTATTGAGGCGCTCCCTCTAAATTTTGATCTTGATAAATATGTAGCGGAAAACGCTTTGAACGGGATATTTTATATGATTGAAAAGGAGGAGAAAAAGATAAGAGAGAACCCTGCTGCAAGGGTAACAGAACTCCTGAGGGATGTATTCGGGAGGAGATAATAGAGAGGCTCCAAAAGGGTATGGCGCAGATATCACTATCTCTTTTTTTTGAACCCGCGATAGATCCAGTATATGCCCCAGTAGAGTAGAACCGGGCCTATCCCTGCATAAATATAGATAGACCATTCTCTCAACCCGTTCATCCAGGAATTCAGGTAGAGTGCCAGAAATGAGAGCCAGAGCATAGAGAGGAGGATTGACATACGCTGCCAGCCTGTAAGTATGGCGCCCTGTTTAGGGGTTGCCCTCTTTACAGGTTCAGACCTCCTGTTAAACCTTTTGGGGAGCACAAAAATGGCCAGGATAATGGCAATAATGATTAGAAGTTCTGTAATACTCGGCAAAGGATAGCCCCCTGATTATAAAGGTTTATACATACCAAATTCCCTTTAAACACAACGAATGGGTTTCTATCAGAAATATCAGGTTGATGCAACATGGGAAATAGGGTATTGCAGTGGGCAGTGGGCACTGATACTATGATTATATTTCTGATCAAAAAAAGTATGTAAACATGAAAATTCTCATTATCAGGGCAGGCGCCCTTGGCGATACACTTATGCTTATGCCATCCATAAAGGCCATGAGGGATGAGCATGAGGTAATTATTGCAGGCAGATCCCCTGGCATAGAATACCTTGATCCATGGGTGGAAAAATGTATTGATCTGGAAAGGGGTGAATGGCACAAACTCTACAGTACTCACGCCCGGTTTGACACACTTCTCACAACCCCGGATCAGGTTACAGGCTTTTTAAATGATACGGATAATATCATCCGTGATAACCTCTCTCACCTCTTTCCAGGTGCAAAGATAGATATATTTCCGCCTTTTCCTGAGCCTGACAGCGAGACCCATGTTGCCATTTATATGGCAAAGGCCATTAAATCAACCGGTATCAGGATCGATCCCCATGCCGCATTTTATGAGGCATACAAAAAACCGGTTATAAGGGCTAAAACAGGTAAGGGAAAAAGGATAGTCCTTCACCCCGGTTCAGGGTCAATAAAAAAAAATTACCCCCCTGAATTATGGCTTGATCTGTTAAGGTGCATAAGAGAGAAAATAATGACTACGCCTTATGAGATAAATGTTTTGATCGGTCCGGCTGAGGAGGGTATTATCAAGGCATTTGATAATAATGCAGATATATATATTTCTCAGGATAGAGAGCACCTGCTCTCCATACTTGATAATACATGCCTTTACATCGGCCATGACAGCGGTGTAACCCACCTTGCGGCCATGATGGGTATAAACACCATTGCACTCTTCAGAAAAAGCCGCGTTAAAAACTGGGGGCCAGTGGGCCCCAATGTGAAAATAATCGAAGAAAAGGATGGTACAAAATCGGCGCAAAACAAAACTTTTGCCCTTGTCCTTGAAATAATCAGGCAGATGGGAGATATCTGTACCTGACATTTCTCACCTTTTTTCTGGATGAATGTTCATCAAGCACATTCCTTATCTTGCATGCAAGTTCCTGTGTCACAAGGGGTTTAAGTATAAATGCATTTACCCCCATACTGGATGCCTTTTCCTCATTAATATTTTCGCTGTAGCCTGTACAGATGATAACAGGTATATCAGGCCTTATTTTCCGCATGCTTTTTACAAGCTTTGCGCCTGTCAAGCCAGGCATTGTCATGTCAGAAATAACAAGATCAAAATAATCAGGATCTGAGTAAAACAGCCTGAATGCCTCTGTGCTGTCAGTCATCATGCTTACATTATATCCAAGGTTTTCCAGTATGTTTTTCCAGAGCCTTGTAAGGGCTGCCTCATCATCAACAAACAGGATCTTTTCACTGCCGAATGGAATATCCTGCTCATGGGCCAGCAGATCAGGCACTGGCTCTTTCTTTACCGCAGGAAAATAAATTTTGAATGTTGTGCCTGAACCAGGTTCACTCTGTACATTTATTGCGCCGCCATAACTCTTTACAATTCCATGCACCACTGCAAGGCCCATACCTGTTCCCACCCCCTTTTCCTTTGTCGTAAAATAGGGTTCAAAAATCCTTTCAACTATACCGGGTGTCATGCCCTGGCCTGTATCGCTTACAGATAAAACAGTATATTTACCCGGGATCATCTCAGGGTGCGCTACTGTCAGGTTCTCATCAAAATAGATATCGTAAAGCAGCACCTCAAGGATGCCCCCCTCTTCAGCCATTGCGTGTGCGGCATTTGTGCAGAGGTTCATCATTATCTGATGTATCTGTGTCGGGTCTGCCATTACAGCGCACGCCTCTATCTTGAGGTTTTCTCTTATCTCTATAGTTGATGGCAGGGATGCCTTTAAAAGTTTGAGCACCTCTTTAATCACAGGTTTAAGATGCAGAGGCTTTAATTCGTGTTCACTTTTTCTGCTGAATGCCATTATCTGTGCAACAAGTTCTTTTGCCCTGTAGCCCGCCTTCATGATCTCGCTAATTGAGTCAAAACAGGATTTGTTATTTCTGAGCTGATAATTTGCGAGTTCGGAGTATCCTATGATAGCTGAGAGAATATTATTAAAATCGTGTGAAATACCGCTAGCAAGGGTGCCTATTGCCTCCATTTTTTGTGCCTGCCTTAGTTTTTCATCAAAAACAGCGCTCTGCGTAACATCATTAATAATGCCCTGAACTGATAATTCACCATCATATGCGACAATTGAGGCATTTATCTCGATTCGGATAATGGAGCCCTCTTTTTTAAGGCCGGTAAATATTCCCGATTTTGTAGGGGCGTTTTCATAGTCATCAGGCCATGTATGAAGGGTTTTTTCTATTGCTTCATGTTCATTGGGGTGTATGAGATCCCATATTGAAAGGTCAACCCCCTCTTCTTCTGTATAGCCGAATATCTCATAGAGCCTATTATTGGAAAATAAAAGTCGCCCTGAGGGGATATCAACAATAAATAGACCGAAAAAGGAATTTTCAACCAGGCTGCGGTACCTGTGCTCTATCTGCCGGTAGGCCTTTTTTACTTCATTGGACCTGAATATCATAATAATCCCCATTCATTGTGAAAGATTATCTCTGACCCTGTCTTGCTGAAGTAATTCTAAAGAAGTCAGCATTATAGGCCCATAAAAAATGGAAGGCAATGGAATTATGTTTATTAATTACCAAATCCGCACTTTTTCACTCTCAATAACCGTAAATTTTAACAGGCACGGGTATAATCAGATAGATTCAAGAAACCTTGCAGGGTCTCCATCCCTGCGTATGCCAAGACGGGTAAGTGCAAAATCATATTTTACCGGGTCTTCTGGTATGAGCCTTTTAAAGGCATCAGTTATCTGGATGGCTGTAACCATATTTGCCTGTTTACGCATGGTCATCTTCATGCCTGACCCTATATTATACATATGGGTATCAAGGGGTATGATCAGTTTTGAAGGCGATATCATATCCCACCCGCCAGGGTCAACAGCATCCCTTCTCACCATCCACCTTAAGAATAGATTCAGCCTTTTGCATGCGCTCCCCCTGTCAGGTATGGGGATAAGGCTATTTTTAATACCCCCTGACTCATGGGTTAGCCTCTTTACAAAAAAAGAAAGGGAGGGAAGTATATTTTCATCCGATTTGCTGTATCCTTTGAGAAAGGCATTTAAAATGGAGCCATATGTTTTTATCATCTTTTTTATGGCCACAAGCATCCCTGATACATCATCACCTGTGGTAAATCGGTGTTTGAAACCGGTAAACCCCTCTCTTAACCGCTTTTCGGTTGCCTGCATAAGATAGTGATATGGAGATGGAGACATGATTGCAAGTATGGTTGAAACGCTCTTCAGTATCTGCGCCACCCTCCCATATGCAAGGGATGAGGCAATGATCCCAACTATCTCCCTGTCACGGATATCATCATAATCATAAAGGAACTCAAGCGGGTCAGGGTGTACGAACTCCCTTTTATTGTAGTGGGAATAGAGCTCTTCGAGTTTTTCCCTGAGATGTGAATCTGCTATTTTTTGTGTTTTCATTTAGTATTCTATTCGCCTGATAATTTTATCTTTTATTCAAAAAATGTTTATAAAAGATTAGCTGAGAGCTGAAAGCTGATTGCTAATAGCTTCATCAATATCAGAGTGTCATGCCAAATTCAAGGGATTGCCTGTTTATGCTGATGCCTGTCTCCTCATTTATCATGTCAAAGCGGCCCTTTTTAAAGGGCAGGTATACAAGGCAGTTATCTGAAATTTCGAAACTGGTTTGAGGGAGCAGAGGCAGGATATTTTTTTTCATGACCGCTGAAGAGGCCAGGATTATCTTGAGCGCCTGAACCGCCTCTATCAGGGGGAGTGTAACCGGGTGTATGCCTTTTGATGGCATAATATCCACAGGGTCATTAAAAGAGATCTGCATTATTGTAAACTGTCGGGCAAGGTTAATGAACATCTTAGGCCTGATCTTAAAAGCTGGTGAGATATAGCTCATGGCTCTTGAACCGCGCCTCTTATCTATTAAAAATGGCTGATTGGTCAGTCTTACAAAATCACCAAAGGTATCTATATCTACACCCTTTGACTTTGCTGTAATTACCCAGAATGGTAAAAAGAGTGTATCATCAGATGGTTTTGCAGAAAAGGTAACCCTTATCTCAGAAAACCTCCCCTCTTTTACCTCCCATCCCTTAAGGCAATTGTCACAAAGGAGCACTGCGCTCTCCCTTTCCCCCTTCATGTCTGACCCGCATTCAGGGCAGAGCATAGGGATAAAGGAGACAGCTTCAGGGGTTTTATCAGCCAGCATTGGGTTAATATCCTCCTCTGAAACAAAGGGTCCTGAAATAGCTCTTTTCAGTATGGCGTCATGGATTTTCCCATTTTCTACATATACAGGCAGATAAAAGATGCTCATCGTCTCACCAATAAATGCCCTGTGGAGAAGATTATCTTTGCCTTCAGAAGATGTGAGCCTTGCCGCCTTTGTAAGGATATCTGCAGCCCTGAGGGTAAATCTCATGAACCTGCCCGGGGTATCGCCCCGCGCAAATCTGCCCTTCATGGCCTGTGGCCTGAAACCAAGAGAGACGGGTATGCCTGAAAGGTTTACCCCTGCCTGTGTGATATCGATTACCCTGTGATCAACTGTTGTATCGGTGCTAAAGAAGACGTTTCCCCTGAACCTGAGATAGGGGATATGGATAATCTCCTTTTCAGCCGCTTTATGGGGCAGTATATACCTGAAAAAACCATGTGAAAACATGTAACTCTGAACATCACAATGAGGGCATGTTAAAATCCTGTCTGTCTCTGAAAGGTCAAGTGGCGCCCCGCACTGGGGGCACTCCTGCTCTATTAAAAATCCCATTACTGTTCCAGTTTTTCACCGCACTGATTACAGAAGGTTGCCCCCGGGATATTTTCAGTGGAACATTTTCTGCACAGCCTTGCCTGAGGTTTCTCATCTGCCGGATGGCCGCATCTGGGGCAGAACCTTGCATTTGGCGGAAGATTCTTATTGCAGTGGGCGCACTGGCTGAATACAACCTGCTGGTGACCGCACAGGGGGCAAAACCTTGATTCACACGGAATCGAGTTTCCGCAGTCAGAACATTTACTAGCTGTTTGAGCATGTCCCTGATGCCTCTTTTCTCCGGGCCTTAACATTTCCGCGAACATGGCAGGCATCATGAGGCCAAGCCCCATGCCCATGCCAGAGCCTGCTTCCCCCCTGTTTTCCGACGCCTTTTCTATGGCCATTGCCGCCTTCATCCTGATAAGCCCTTCAAGGTTATCAAAGATCTCAAGCCTGCTCTTATCATCAATCGCCTTCTGAACCTCCGGAGGTGGTGTGATTGATGTTATATATAACTGGCTCAGCCCAAGGCCGAACCTTGAAAAGTCCTCCTGAAGACGTTTCTGGAGGCCTTCAGCAAGCATATCATATTTACCCGGCAGGTTTATGATGCTGTCAAGGTGTTCACCCAGGTGGTCATTAAACCGGGAGACAATCACCTTTTTCAGGTAATCGCCTATTTGATCAGCGCTGTACATGCCCATTGTGCCTACAAGGCTGTTTATAAAAAGCACAGGCTGAATGATCCTGATATTAAATATCCCGTGCGCCCTCAGCCGTATCAGCCCCAGTTCACTGTCCCTGAATGCCACAGGGTCCCTTGTGCCCCATTTCAGGTTGGTAAAGACCTTGAGGTTTACCATATAGACCTCAGCACGAAGGGGGCTTGTCATGCCCCAGGGTGCAGAGAGGATTTTTGTCAAGACAGGTATATTACCTGTCTTAAGGGTATGTCTTCCGGGGCCGAATGCATCCACTGCCTTGCCCTTGTAAAACAACACAGCGGCCTGGCTTTCACGCACAATAAGCTGTGCACCGAACTTTATCTCGCCTGAACCCTTTTCAGGTATCCTGTATATAAGTTCATTGCCTGTCTCATCAAACCATTCGATCAGTTCAAGAAAAATCAGGTTGTCTGTTCCCATAAGATTTTATTCCTTTTATTTAGGTGATGATCCTTTCTGGCTTTCCTTTGATTCATACATAGCCTTATCAGCCCTGTCTATAAGCGACTCTATTGTGTCGCTCTCCATTATCTGTGCTGTTCCTGAGCTTACAGAGAGGTTTATCTCCCCGTGTTTCTGGGAGACAAACCGTCTCTTTTTCAGATTTTTATTAAACACCTCTATCCTTTGCCTTGCCATCTCTTCTGTGAGCTCTTCGATTATTACTGTAAACTCATCACCGCCATACCGGGCTATGAAGTCATCCTTTCTGAAGCTTTCCTCAAGGCATTCGGATATCTTTTTAAGCACCTTGTCCCCGGCGATATGGCCCAGTTTGTCATTGATATCCTTAAACTTGTCCACATCAAATACTATAATTGAAAACTCCTTTTTTCCGGCCTTATAGTCTTCAAAGTTCTCTCTTATCTTTGCATCAAAGGCCCCGCGGGTAAAGAGCCCGGTGAGCCCGTCCCTCATGGCTGCCTTCTGGTACTCCTTTGCCTTTACTGTCATCTGCTGGGCCTTTTTTTCAACCGCGTTGATCCTCTGGTTAAGCCTTTCTATGCTCTCCTTTGCAGCGGCTGTCTTTTCTATTTCCTGCTTTTTCTTCATGGATACAAGGTCCTTAATCTTGACCAGCTTTCCTATAACCGCCTCTTTAATCTCCTCTATTGTTGAATAGGTATCAAATGATTTGGAGATATTTCCTACCTGCAGGTTGATGTCAGATTCAAATTTTTCCAAATCATTAGTATTGTTTTCACCACTGAAATCTGTGACAAGACTCTTCTCAAGCTCCTTTACCTGGCCAAGCAGGCTCATGAAGGTGTTGTTTATCTCGGTAAAATCCTTTGATATCTTGATCTTTATCTTGCCGATAAAATCCAGAAGCTCATCCGAAGGTTTTTTAACATCTATTTCAGCAGGCATGCCTTTGCATTCAAGTCTGATGGCGTCAGCTGCCTTTTTCATATCATCAGACACAGGATAAAAATCCTCAAGGATTGCTGCCATTATCTTTTTAATGGCCCTGCATGATTCGAGAAACCTCTCTGTGAGCAGCTCTATCTCATTTATCTGCTCAGCACCACTTTCACGCTCCTTTGCAAGCAGAGAGTCCTTCAGGTCACGGTTAAGGGCCTTTACATCCTCAGGCTTTATCTCCCCATCAGGGGTTATTCTCTCCTTTATTCCCCTTACCTTTGCAGATATCTCCTCCTGACCTGCTGCAAAAAGGTTGAAGGAGTTAAGGATATCTATCATCAGCTCCCTTTCCTCTCTCCTGGACTCTAAAAGGTTGATGAAGTCTTTTTTTAATTGTGCTATTTCATCCTTTTTTGTGTCTGCCATAAGGTGCCCTGCCCTGTTTTAAATTTTTTCTGAAAAATTTTGTATCCAGTGTTAATTCAGAAACCATATTTCAGTATATTTATTCAAAAAATATGCCATGTTACGCGGTTTAATAAAAATAAAAAACGGCACCTTCAGTGGAAAGCGCCGTTATACTGCTTGAAGATCACCCGGTTTTACTTTCTTTCTGCAATAGGTACATAATCGCATTTATTCAGGCCGGTATAGACCTGCCTGGGTCTCTGGAGTTTCCAGTCAGGGTCTTCCATGCTCTCTTTCCACTGGGCGATCCATCCGGGAAGCCTGCCAATAGCAAACAGAACCGTGAACATATTGATGGGCATGGAGATCGACCTGAGCAATATCCCTGAATAGAAGTCTATATTGGGGTAAAGATAATGGTCAATAAAGTATGGGTCTTTCAGGGCAACCTCCTCAAGCTCCAGGGCGATATCCAGAAGCGGGTCACTGATATTAAGCTTTTCTATCACCTTGTGGCACCACTTTTTCATGATAATAGCCCTCGGATCATATGTCTTGTAGACCCTGTGCCCGAATCCCATGAGCCGGAACGGGTCGTTTTTATCCCTTGCCCTGGCAACATAGGGGGCGACCTTTCCGCCGCTTTGCCTTATTTCTTCGAGCATCTCTATTACTGACTGGTTTGCCCCTCCATGCAGAGGCCCCCAGAGTGCGCATATCCCTGCTGATATGGCAGCATACAGGTTGACACGGGCGCTTCCTACAAGGCGTACGGCTGCGGTAGAACAATTCTGTTCATGATCCGCATGCAGTATCCAGAAAACATTCATGGCCTTTACCAGATCAGGGTCTATTTCATAGGGCCTCACAGGTGTTTCAAACATCATATTCAGAAAATTGGCCGCATATGAATAATCATGCCTCGGGTAGACAACACTGTGTCCCCTTGAAATCCTGTATGACATGGCCGCCATTGTGCGTATCTTTGAAAGAAGCCTTGTGACTGTAAGATTCAGCTCTTCCTGCTCAGACCTTTCCGGTATTTCAGGATAAAAGGCCCTGAGTGCGTTAACCATTGATGAGAGTATGCCCATGGGGTGAGAGCTTCTCGGAAAATTGGAGAAAAAATTCCGCATGTCTTCATGCACCAGGCTTGTGTCATTAAGCATTACAGAGAAGCCATTCAGCTCCTTTTGCGATGGCAATTTGCCATTTATCAAAAGATATGATGTCTCTACAAATGTTGACTTTTCGGCCAGTTGCTCAATAGGTATACCCCTGTATCTCAATATCCCCTTTTCACCGTCCATAAAGGTTATTGAGCTTATACAGCTTCCTGTGTTTGCATAGCCCGGATCAAAGGTGATAAGCCCTGTTAATTTCCTTAAGCTGGATATATCAATGGCCTGTTCTCCTTCTGATCCGGTAATTATCGGGAGTTCATAATTCTTCCCGTTGATTGCAAGTAGTGCCTTCTTTTCCATTTATTCCTCCTGAATATCTGTGGGGATTTTATTATCTAAATAATTTAATCAGTAATAATATGTAATATTTACCTAAATGCCAATTCTTTTCATAGTAAATTATTTTTAAAAGGATATTCCAGCATGCAGGTGTCAAATTTTTGGCAAGATATCCGGGCAGTAATCATCCGGCATTGTCTTAATCAGCCAGCGCCTGTTTAGTTCTAGCCCTGAAAAGGTGATATGAATAAAATCACCGGCCTCATCAGCCATCTTATCCTGAAAGCTTTGGATATGATGCCTCTCTACACCCGAATCTATCAGTATGCAATCAAACCCCTGCGATTCAAACCTGTTGATATCATCCTTTTCAGGAAGAGAAAATGCCTGCCACCAGTATACATGCCTCTGCATCGGCCCGGAAAATTTTGAACCATCCCCTGAGCTAACTACAGTGAAAAGGATAGCGCGGTTCCCACCCCTAGAATAGAGGGGGCGTAAATGGCCGTCAAGATAATGGGGCATCTCAATATGAGATGCCTCTAATAACCGGGGCATATCAGGCAAATGGGACGGGTTAAAAAAGACAATCTCGCAGGGAGTGTGAGGGTTCATCTCTGTAAACATGGATAAGGCCCTTAATACATAACCATGATCATCAACAGATGGCGGAACCATAAGCTGATACGGGTGAGTAACCCTGCCCGCGACCCTTTCCAGATCCTCCATAGCACGGTTTCTGTGTAGCCATACCTTGCAGTAGAGATATGTACCATTAAGGGGCGCCTTTACATCGGGCATTCTTTCAATATGGAGAGATTCTTCGCCCCTGAATGAGATGTCAATATCAGGCATAGGGTAAAAGGATACCTCAAGCGCCTTTTCTGCATAAATAAAGGCATCCAGCATCTCATCCTCTGAAAATCGCCCAGTCGATATTACTGTGTATGGCGGGTTTTTATCATATTTAATCCCAAGTATTTCTGCATCCCGCCTGAACCCTGTTCCGGGCAGAATGGAGAGCGGAAAGAGCTGGATATCATCACCAAGATTATTATCAATAATAAACTCAAGGGTATTTTTAAACCCTTCAGGGTCATCACCCGGTAGCCCCAGTATAAGGTCGATCTCTGTAGTGATACCCCTCTTCTTTAAAGCATCTATACCCTTTAAAAAATGATTCAGGTCGGTCTTTCTGTTCATAAGGCGGAGGGCATTTGAATTTGTACTCTGAAGGCCTATCTCAAACCACTTGAACCCGGCATCTGCAAGGAGTGTTGCAAGCCTATCATCCACTGAGTCTCCCCTGATCTCGCTTATCAGGGTGAGATTATGCCCTTTTTTTATATGTGCAAGTCTTTTTAATAGGGCAGGAAGATCCGGCCTTGCGTTAAATGATGGGTCAAGAAAATATACCTCCTTAACATCATTTGAAACTGCCCATTCAAACCCCTCTGTAACAAGTATGTCTGGCTTGAATAGAGGTTTTCTCCTTGCCTTGCCATAGTAGCAGTATGAGCATGCATATGGACAGCCGCGCATGGTCTCAAGTAGCATGCTGTTTTCTATGGATGGATTAAGAATCGCTGAAAGATAAGGGCTGCCGGATGCACTGAATATCCTGCCTGCATCAGCCTGCCCGCCTTTCCTGAGCCATAGTTCAGGTTCAGTTAAGAGCTGTGCAAATACCTTTTCACCTTCGCCATATACACAGAAATCTATAAGGCTGTTATTTACAAGCAGGGGGTTATCTCCTGTCACCTCAGGGCCACCCAACACCACCTTTGGTGAATAGCTTTTTTTGATCTCCTTAACCAGGTAGAGTATACGTTTTATGTTCCAGGCATATGCGGTAAAACCAATGATATCAGGCCTCATAGCAAGGATACTATCTATTAGTGCTGCGTCACCCATATATGAAGCGCTTACCTGCGGAAAGATAACGGTCTCAGTATTGGGTATATGACCAGCCGCCTGCCTAAGGCATGCTGCGGCAAATGGGATATTACCTGTCCTGTGGCCGTAATTAAGCTGCGGTACAGGTAGCTGGATTAAAAGCGCCTTGATCATAAAACCCCTGTACTGGAATCACCGGCTGATAAGATATTTTCTGCTGCACCTGGGGCATGATACCTCAAGGTGATCAAGGTTGCCCCAGAGCTCCTTCTGCTGGTCTTCTGGGAGTGAGTTTATCATTTTTGTTATCATCTCGATGTTGCAGGGGCATTCATAAAAAATCAGCATCTCCTGAAGCAGGGTGATTTCATTATCTGCTGCAAGCGTGAAGCATCGTGATATCAATTCGCTGTCAGTAAGCCCCTCTATTTTATCAAACCTGCCACCAGGAAGTGGCCTTAAAAGGGCCCCTTTACCTTTATCATCAACAGCAATGCGGATCAGGGTCTGCTCTGATTCTGCAAAGTAATGCTCAACCGCCTCAACAGGGTCATGGGTATAAAGAGAAAAACGACTCTGTGTCACAGGCGAATTTTTAGCCTGTCTCTGGACAACCACCAGGTTCCTTTCTGGGTCGCTCTTTAGCAATGTCCCGCACATCATGCCGTTTGGCTCCACACCGCAGAATATCCCTGTGCTTAATCCCTTAAAGCTTACTGACCATCCCCAGTATTCCGGTTCAGGAAGAGATACTGCTGCAAGCCCTGCCGCTGCAAACATGCGAAAAAGCATGGCGTTATTGCCCTTTTCCGGGAGAGGTATTTCATACCTGCGGCAATAGGCCATGTAGCCTGCCCAAACTTGTGCTGCCTCACCGGTAACGACAATAAGATCAGCGCTTTCCCAATGGTACCTGTAATAATGTGCAAGGTGCATGTTAGCGTTCATATCTACTCGATCTTATTTGATATACTTTTTAAAGAACTCATTAAGGGCCTAGTCAGCGCCGCTGCATTCAATCAGGAATCGTTTAAAAAATTCCTCCATAAACCTGTGTCTTTCAAGGGCAATCCTGTGGCCCTCTTTAGTGAGAATGCGGTCTTTGATCTTCATGAGCTTGACCCGGTACTCACGGTAGCAGGTATCATTTTTTGAGTAGGATTCGCTCTCTTCAGGGGTTATGTCCGGGTTATGCAGTGTTGCTCCAACCTCGCCTGCAAAGAGAAATGCCCTGCCAATACCCACAGCGCCTATAGAGTCAAGTTTGTCTGCATCAAACAGCACCTTTGCCTCAATGGTTTCCGGGACATTTTTACCCCTGAACCTGTGTGTCCTTATAGCATGTATAATGTTTATTCTGTCTTCCTCAGGTATAATGAGCTTTTCAAGGATCTCCTTTGCGAGCTCTGCCCCCTTTTCCGCATGACACACCCTGCCCTTTGCCCTGTCCTGATATGGCCGACCTATATCATGCAGATAGGCCGCAATCCCCAGTATATCAAGGTCTGCCCCCTCAACATTACCGATCCTCATGCAGAGGTCATAAACCCTTTTGGTGTGATACCAGTCATGGCTTCCGCTTGAATCGGAGGTCATCCTTTCCGCTATCTCTCTTATATATTCAATATCCACTTCTATTACTTTCTTATATATCCTTATCCTGGCTACCCTCTTCCTCCACGGGATTTCCCATTTTCGGTGTATAGTTTTCTCCAATCTCCTCCCCTTGCAGGTTTTTTATTACAGGCAGAGGGTTATTCTTTTCATGTTCATCAAGGGCCTTTTCTATAGATTTTTTTGTCTTATCATCAAGGGGCGCCCAGCCCAGCCTTCCCCTGCATTTCGGGAACCTGGAACAGCTAAGCCAGGGGCCTTTTGCCCCTCTTCTTATGTTCATATTAGCCTCACATTTAGGGCATTTCAGATCAGTAACAAGAGGTGGAACCTTTGGCAGCGTCAGATGGCCTTTTTTATCCAGGTTAAGTATCCCGTCACACTCAGGGTATCTTTTACAACTTATAAAAGGCCCGAAACGTCCCTTTTTCATGAGCATCGGCTCTCCGCATTTGGGGCAGGCTATGTCAGTCTGCTCTGGTACAGAGGGCGCCCCGTTCCGGTCTATGGGCGCGGCATATTTGCAAGCTGGATAGCTTGCACAGCTTAAGAAACGCCCGTTTTTACCAAAGCGGTATACTGTTCCGCTCCCGCACTGGGGGCATTTATGGGGAGCAGGCTCTATCTCAGCCTTGGCATGTTCCATGTCACTGTATGCCTTCTCAAGGTCGGTCTTAAAGGGGCCATAAAAATCCCTGAGCATCTGCACCCAGTCAGCATGTTTGTCAGCTATATCATCCAGCTTCTGCTCCATATCCCTGGTATAGCCTACCTGTAGGATGTCCGGGAATGCATCAACCAGTTTATCTGTAACCACCTTTCCAAGGTCTGTTGCATAAAAACGATTCTTGATCTTTTCGGAATATTTTCTGTTCTGTATGACCTGTATTATCTGGGCATAGGTGCTTGGCCTGCCAATACCCTCTGCCTCAAGTTTTTTCACAAGTGATGCCTCAGTATACCTGGGCGGTGGAGATGTAAAATACTGCATGGGTTCAATATGAAAGGCAGCTAACTCCTGGTTGTTTTTTAACTTGGGCAGTATAGCCTCATCCGATGAATTGGGTACGCCAATAACCCTGTAATAGCCGTCAAAGATCAGCACCCTTCCTGTTGCTTTGAATATAAACTCATCCCCATTATCGACCCCTGAAATCAGGACAGAGGTATAATCCCACTCTGCCTCGTTCATCTGGGATGAAACGAACCTGTCCCATATGATCCGGTAAAGCTTGTACTGCTGATCAGTGAGCGATGCCCTTACCCTGTCAGGGGTGAGTACAACATCAGTCGGCCTGATAGCCTCATGCGCCTCCTGGGCCGATTTGTTTGACGAGGCAAAATAGTTTGGTTTTTGAGGAAGATATTTTTCCCCATAATTCTTTGCTATGAATTCTCTTGCCATTGAGATGGCATCAGGTGAGAGGTGTGTAGAATCGGTTCTCATGTAGGTGATAAGGCCGACAGAACCCATGCCGCTTATTTCAACGCCCTCATAAAGGGCCTGGGCAGTGCGCATGGTGGTCTGAGTTGTAAAACCCAGCTGGTTTACTGCTGCCTGTTGAAGGGTGCTGGTAATATATGGCGCATTGGCCCTGTTTTTTGTGCGTTTCGTCTGAATTGATTTGACACGCCATTCAGGGCCTTTTCCAGCATAACCCTTAAGCACCACAAAAAGACCACTCCTGCTGTTTTTATCCTGCTCCTCTTCCTCTATCTTTTTATCAAGTATGAAGCCTGCCCTTTTTGCTGTATCAAGCGCCTCCTGGTAGTTTTGCGGTCTGAATTTACTGCCGTTTATCTCTGTCAGTTCCGCTGTAAAACCAGCATGGTCAAAGAGCCATTTATTCTTTTCTTCAACAGTCCTGCCGGTTAATCTACCCTTTGCCTTGGGCGAAGATTTTTCAAACCATGCCCTCAGTTCATCCCCCAGCTTTTCCCACGAGTTGAGATCTAAGGTAAAATAGCCTGTAATCTTCCAGTATTCCTCCGGGATGAATGACTCTATATCCCTTTCTCTCTCAACAAGCAGCCTTACTGCCACAGACTGCACCCTGCCTGCGCTTAACCCCCCTGCCACCTTTTTCCAGAGGAGCGGTGAGACCTGGTACCCCACAATCCTGTCAAGTATCCTCCTTGCCTGCTGTGCATTGACCTTATCCATGTCAATGAGCTGAGGTTGACTGAATGCCTTTTCTATCTCCTGTTTTGTGATGGCATTAAACACAACACGTTTGGCGCTTTTGATGTCAATATCAAGGGCCTCTGCGAGGTGCCATGCAATGGCCTCCCCTTCACGGTCAAGGTCTGTTGCGAGCCATATGCCTGGTGCCCCTTTTGCGGCAGCCTTAAGATCCTTTACTGTCGTCCCCTTACCCTTGATTATCTGATAGGTCGGGGCAAAGTCATTCTCAAGATCAACGCCAGGCACAGGATTTTTAACGCCCTTCGGATTTTTACCGGGGAGGTCCCTTACGTGCCCAACCGATGCCATTACAAGATAGTCCTTGCCCAGGTATTTGTTTATGGTGCGTGCCTTGGCTGGAGACTCAACAATAACAAGCTGTTTTCCTGTCTGGGTTTTCCGGTTTATTGTCTTAGTACTCTTTTCTTTTTTATCTTCTATCATTCTTTATATGATTCCAGTTTATCAATATGGTTTTATAAATTACAAACAAGTTACTTTATAAACATCTTTCCAGGCAACTGTTTTATGATCCCCTTGAGTTCCAGTTTAGTAAGGGTGCCTGAAAGCTCGCCTGAGACGATATTGCCCAGCTTCTGTATCTCATCAATGTGCATCGGGTAATCACCGATTATCTCAAAGATAGTTTTTTCCATATCATTCATCTCAGGCAGAACCCTTTTTATCATGGTGTCACCCTTGGAAATACCGGGATAATTCAGGCCAAGCCCTTCCATGATATCATCCGCATTTTCAGCAAGCATGGCGCCATGCTTTATCAAAAAATGGCATCCCCTGCTTTTATAAGATTCTATGCTCCCCGGAACTGCAAATACATCCTTGCCCTGATCAAGGGCAATGGAGGCAGTTATAAGTGAACCGCTGTTTTTTGTGGCCTCCACAACCAGCACCCCCCTGGCAAGACCGCTTATGATCCTGTTTCTCTGCGGGAAATTGGGTGGCGAAGGGGATGTCCCCATTGGAAATTCAGACACAATCGTCCCGGTCTCACATATTTTATCATAGAGCTTTCTATTGGCTACAGGGTATACTATATCAATACCGCTTCCAAGGACTGCAACTGTAAAGCCCTTTCCAGCAATACAACCCCAGTGTGACCAGGCATCAATACCGAGGGCCATGCCGCTTACAATACCAAGGCCTCGCCTTGCAAGCCCCTGACCAAATTCCTCTGCCACCTTTAATCCATAATGGGTGGCATTTCTCGATCCGACAACCGCTATAAAGCTTTTGTTTTGAGGAATACATGCACCTTTCATATAAAGGATCATGGGAGGGTCATGTACCTCTTTAAGCGTTGCAGGATACTCAGGGTCATGAAATGTAACAATCCTTGCGCCGCATGCCCCGGCCTTTTTCAACTCAGCTTCAGGGTCAATTTCAAAACGCTGATTTACTATATCCTGAACAGTCTCTTTCCTGAGGCCATTCACATCGGATAACTCCGATCTGGATACCCTTAAAATTGCCTCAGGATCACCAAACTTTGATAAAAGGTTTTTAAAGGTTACATTTCCTATACCTTTTATCCCGGACAGGGCAATCCAGTAGCATTTTTTATTCGACCATAAGGACATCTGTGCCAACCCGGTTAGTATTAAATACGGCGGGAATATACAACAGAGCTGTATTTAGTAGTCAAGCTTTTTCTTTAAGAGACCTGTTTATTGGGCAGGGCAATTTGCCTTTGCTGAGATATAATCAGGTATCTCTGTCCATAATACGCTTTTCATGTATGCGCCTATCTCAATCGGCTCAGGTGCAGAAAGAACAACTGCTGTTGCACTATCAGGATACGTATCAATTACCATTGCGATGCCAAAATGACGATCAGGAAGGATGACCATCTCTTCCCAGACCTTAAGTATCTTTTCGGGCCGTGGGTCTTTCACAATATTGGTTGTCACTATTTCAAAGACATTGCCCTTTCTTATACCTGCATTGCTGCCCTTATCCATATAAATTATATTGTATTGATGTATAAGGGTCAGGTTTTGTTCTGCAGCAACGATATTTGCAAGGATATTTCCACTGTTTGATTCAGGAAGTATGCAACCGGGAATATTCCTTAAAGGTAATATGATATCATCTATATTAATAGGTGTGTTGGCCTCCGTTATCTTTGCCTGATAAACATTCTCCTTATCTTTCAAGACCCCTTCCTTCATTGTAAAACCGGTCTTTTTCTCAATAACAAGTTTACCTGAGACATTAAAAACATAACCTGACTTATCCTTTGTTACAGGGTGTATTACACGCTCGGATACCTTACCTATGCTGAACTCATCCCCTGTATTTATTTTTTTCGTATTCTCAAAAATTAAATATACAGTATCATCCTTGCTCAGGATAATATTCTTATCCTCACTGGCAAAGAGTGTACCCCATGTGTCTATTTTTTCAGACGAATAAAAACCCATTTTATCGATATTTATAATCCCACGAATATCAATACCCATGACAGGTGAAGGTTTTTCTGTCTTTGGAACCTCCGGCACTGTTTTTTCCGGTTGGGCTAAAAGCTCAGACATCTCATAGAGGGTGATTACATCACCTGGGATAAGAAGGTGGGGGTTTGTAATAAAGCTGTTCATTTCCCACAATTTTGGCCACACGCTGGTGTCACCATAGTAACGCTCGCATAAATCCCATAATGTATCGCCTTTAATGACGGTATGAGTCATTTTTTCAGCGGCTATGGAAAGAGGGGAATAGAGTATTGCTGTGACAAAAAAGAACAATGATAATTTGAATAACTGGATTTTTATCTTTTTCATAGGTGAATATCCTGTAATTATTTGGATTTTTGATAAATTACATCTTTCAGTGATTATTGTCAAACGATTTTTATCCTGAATTAGTTCAAGTTAATTTGTTTTAAGTAATATTTTACTATACGATTCATATCCCCGCTTTATTACTTTGCTAAAAGTGTGTATACTGACAGGGAAAATGCAAAATTGATGCCTGAAAGGAGGATTTAAACATGATATTTATAAACAGACGGGAGTTTATTTACACCTCAATGATCGGGATTGCTGGTATTTCCCTGAATGTGCCTGCCTTTGGAATAAAAAAAGTAGGCAAGGAGAAAGTATCGCTTGTTAAAACCGGTGATCGTAATAAAGGTGTGGAGAAGTCAATTGGGTTAGTCGAATTTCCATCCATGAAGGGCAAAAAGGTATTTATTAAACCAAATTTTAATACATCTGACCCTGCACCCGGTTCCACCCACAATGATGTTTTGTCTTCACTTGTTAAGGAGATAAAGAAAAGAGAGGCCTTAAAGGTAACAGTTGGCGACAGGTGCGGCCCTGGCGACACACAGAAGGTTATGGAGGCAAAGGGGATATTTGCCCTTGCCAGGGACGAGGGTTTTGAAGTCATTAATTTTGAAAAGATGAATGAAAAGGAGTGGGTTATTATTAATCCTCCGGGTTCTCACTGGGAGGGTGGTTTTTTAATGGCCCGTCCCATTGTTGAATCTGAATATACAGTCACAACAGGCTGTATAAAAACTCATGGTTATGGCGGCCATTTTACCATGTCCATGAAACTCTCTGTAGGCGCTGTCCACAAAAAACATATGTTTCCGCAACTGCATAACTCACCTGATATGCGCAAGATGATAGCTGAAATAAATCTCGCATACAGGCCGGAGCTTATTGTTCTTGATGGTGTTGAGGTATTTACAGACGGCGGCCCAATGGAGGGGCAAAGAAAAAAGGCAGATGTAATAATTGCAGGAACAGACAGGGTTGCAATTGATGCTGTTGGCCTTGCAATCTTAAAGGAGCAGGGTTCCAACCCGCAGATTATGGGGAAAAAGATATTTGAACAGGATCAGATGAAGCAGGCAGTGGAAATTGGGTTAGGGGTTTCAGGCCCTGAAGAGATAGAGATCGTGACAGATGATCCAGCCAGCAAGGCATATGCGAACAGGATAACTGACATATTAATGAAAGGTTAATAAAATAGGGTAGACACGCTGGTCTACCCCTACAATCTTTTTAAAATAGGATATCTGGTTCCTGCGGTCTCTGTGGGGACCAATTGTTAAGGCTCTCTGCGCTGAATCCGGTCAACTATAAATTAACTGACGTAGTTACTAAAACAATGAATTCTCAAATAAATCGTGGGGAGCATGAAATATTTGCGGACATAAACCCCTGAAAAAGTTCCAGAGATTTAGATATCTTTACCTAAAAATTATCCTGTTTACATGCTTGGGTAAATCTCTTCATGATGCTTGATGCATGAGCGGTTTCTTTTACTGTCATCATTATTTCATCAATATTGCGGCCTGATGCCTTTACATCATCTGCCTGGTTTAGAATGTATGCCTTCATGATATCCGTGTTGTATTCCGGGTGGAACTGCACACCCCATGCAGAGGTTCCTATTCTTATGGCATGGTAAGGTTCAAAATCATTTGAAGCAAGTATGGTTGCTCCTTGTGGAATCATGATGGCTGATTGTGCATGAGTTACATGAACAGGGATTGATGATGGCATATCTTTAAAAAGGGGGTCTTTGTCGGCTTCAGAGGAAAGAGTTATTTCAACTGTGCCTATCTCCTCACCCTTTGGATGAAAACTGACCTTTCTACCACCAATAGCCTTGATAACATAAATACTTTTCATCTATTTTAAAAATCCTTTTAAATCTCTTTTTCCCTTTCATTTTTTTCTGCAACACAATAGATACCGCCCTCTTCAGCACCCGGTTTAAAGCACCTGTTGCAGGATATGCATCTGGCCTTTGTGGTGTCACCACTTTTCCACCTTGCTGCAAGGTCAGGTTCCCTGATTAGCGGTCTTGACATGGTAACATAATCGATCGCATCCTCTTTTACAGCCTTTTCACAGATCTCATATGACCTGAAACCTCCAACAACCATGACAGGGCAGTTGACAATTTTTTTAACCTCTCTGGCATATGGCATATTCCATGCCTCTTTTTCAGGCCTGTTTACCCTCATCCTTAATGGGCCATATTTTATACCCGAGGCGCTGTTGCCCGATGATACCTCTATGGCGTCAATACCAGCATCAGAGAGCCTTTTTGCCACATATAAACCATCATCGATCTGGAGACCTCCATCCATATTATCCGCGCAATTCATCTTGATCATTACCGGAAAATCATCGCCCACATTTGCCCTTACCTTCTGGTAAACCTCAATAACAAATCTGCTCCGGTTTTCTATCTCTCCGCCGTATTCATCTTTTCTCAGGTTTGCATGGGGTGACATGAACTGGTTTAAAAGATACCCGTGTGCAGCATGGAGCTGTACAGCATCAAAACCATACTCCCTTGCACGGTATGCGCCTTCACCAAAGGCATTAATCAATTCCTTTATTTCTGTGAAAGATAGGGCTCTCGGTTTTGCCTGGTAATGGGCCACCATAACGGCTGATGGCGCAACCAGTTCACCTCCTGCATTATCAGGTATGGCCTGCCCACCTGCATGCACAAGCTGGATGGCAATGGTTCCTCCTGCATCATGAACGGTTTTAACAACCCTCTTATACTCCTCTTTAAATGCATCGCTGTTTATTCCAAGTGCACCTGCAAGTTGTTTTCCTTCAGGTCTGACAAATGTATAACCAGATATCAGGAGCCCGATGCCACCATCTGTAAGCCCCCTATAGAGGCTTATAAGTTTTTCAGTTGGCCTGCCATCTGGGTCACACATACCTTCCCATGTGGCAGACCTCACAAGACGGTTCTTTATCTTTAAACCTTTAATACCGGTTTCCTCAAATATTGTTGTCATAAATTACTCTAACGTTTCATCCTGAGATAGGCATCAATAAAAGTGTCAATATCACCATCCATGACCTTTTCAAGGTTACCAACCTCTTCGTTTGTCCTGTGATCTTTAACCATTCTGTAAGGGTTAAACACATATGACCTTATCTGGCTTCCCCAGGCAATATCCTTCTGGTTCTGGTGCATCTCCTGTTTCTTTTGATCCTGCTTGCCTTTTTCAAGGTCATACAGCCTTGCTTTCAGTACCATCATTGCCATCTCTTTGTTCCTGTGCTGGGATTTTTCATTCTGGCACTGCACAACAGTATTTGTTGGAATATGTGTTATCCTGATTGCTGAACTTGTCTTGTTAACATGCTGCCCGCCAGGCCCGCTTGCCCTGAATGCATCGATCCTGAGGTCCTTTTCATCTATCTTGATATCTATGTCTGTGTCAACCTCAGGGATAACTGAAACAGATGCAAATGTGGTGTGCCTTCTGCCTGTTGCATCAAAGGGTGATATCCTGACCATGCGGTGAACCCCGTGTTCAGCCTTCATGAATCCGTATGCATAGGGGCCTGATGCAGAGAATGTGACACTCTTTACCCCTGCCTCATCGCCAGGCATGTAGTCAATTACCTCGGTCTTATACCCTTTTGATTCACACCATCTCAAATACATCCTGTAGAGCATTTCAACCCAGTCCTGTGACTCCGTTCCCCCTGCGCCTGCATTAATTGATACTATGCTGTTTCTTCTATCATCAGGATCACTCATAAGACACTGAAGATCAAGACTTTTCACCCTTTTCTCCAGACCGGTTATATCCCTTTTAAATTCCTCAATCGACTCCTTATCATCTTCTTCAGAGGCGAGCTCAATAAGCATGGATATATCCTCTGTTTCCTTTTTTAAACCTTCCCAGTTGTCTATGGTATCCTTAAGATTTGACCGTTCCTGAGATATGCGTGAGACCTCCTCCTGGGGCTTGTCCCAGAAACCCTGTTTTGACATGATTGCATCGAGCCGTTCAAGCTCCAATATTTTAGAATCCAGGTCAAAGATGACTCCGAAGCATGACAAGGATTTCATTGAGTGTATCTAGTTTTTCTTTAAGATCATTTTCCATAATTTTTTTCTCCTTCACATATAGTATAAATGCAAAAAGAAGATAACACCAAAAGAAATGATAGTAAAGTGAATGATAAGTGACAACAGGGTTAGGAATATCTTGTTGAATTCCAGTGTCCCCTCCCCTCCGAGGCGTTCAGGCGGTTTTCCCGCGCACGGCGATCCAGTCGGCAGTCCATCTGTTACAGGATTGGCTGACCTCTGAAAGGACCGAGTTTAATGAGAATAACACCTTCTCTGAAAAAAAGGCATTCAGCGGGCGCTGATGATCTAGGCCTATACCTGGCCCCCTGCTTTAATTACCTCATCATCCCAGGCAATAAAAGCACAATATCCGGGAATATGGTGAGGATTACCAGCCCCAGGACTACGGCAATTAGAAATGGTATGATACCCTTGAAGATTGTATGCAGTTCAATATCACGGGCTATCCCCTTTATCACAAACACGTTAAGACCAACAGGCGGTGTTATGGCCCCTGCCTCAAGCAGTATGACAATCATCACCCCGAACCATATGGGGTTAAAGCCTGCCTTTATAATCACAGGGTAAAAAATATTGATGGTTATGATCAGAAAAGAGAGGGAGTCCATTATGCACCCACCTACAAGGTAGATAACCATAACACACAGTAAAACAACATAGGGTGAGGCATTAAGCCCTCGCACCCACTCTGCAAGGGCCTGGGGCAGACCGCTTATTGTAAGAAAACGGCTGAAGATCATTGCACCCGCAACTATTAGAAGCACCATTGCTGATGTACGGGTGGTGTTTGTTATGGCGCTCTTAAAACTTGCCCAGCTTAAACTGCGCCTGATAAGACCTATCGCTATGGCCCCGGCAGCGCCTATGCCTGCTGCCTCTGTCGGGGTGAACCATCCCATTAAGAGCCCACCTATGACAAGCAGAAAAAGGAGTATCATCTCAGTTGTACCTGATAATGACCTGATCTTTTCTTTTAGATTGGTTTTTGCTGCGGGTGCACCAAGAGAAGGTTTGATAATGCACATAGTTAATATTATCCCGATAAAGAGCATAGAGAGCAGTAGACCGGGCAATATTCCGGCAACAAACAGCTTACCAATGGAAACCTCTGTCTGTATCCCATACACAATAAGCACAATACTGGGGGGGATTAGTATGCCCAGAGTACCTCCGGCTGCTACTGTTCCAGCAGCTAAAGAGAGGTCATACCTGTTCTTTTTCATTTCTGGCAGGCTTACAGTACCCATTGTTGCGGCTGTTGCTGCGCTTGACCCGCATATGGCGGAAAATCCTGCACAGGCCCCTATTGTTGCAACAGCCAACCCCCCCGGTATAAAACCAAGCCAGGCATTGGCGGTATTATAGATCCTTTTACTTATCCCTGAATGGAAGGCTATCTCGCCCATAAAGACAAAGAGTGGAATAACCAGCATTGTATAAGAGCTAAACTGGGTATAGAAATTATCACTCAGGATAAAAAGCCCGCCATCAAATGACGTAAGGCATGCAAAGCCAAGGAACCCTGCCATGATCATGGAAAAGGCTATGGGCATCCCCAGCAGCATGAGAAACACCATTACCAGGATACCCAGGAGGCCAATCATCTCTCCGCTCATTTTTCGCCTCCGGAGAGCATCCTGAGAATGTCTGTAACAAGAACAAGGGTAAGGGCAAGGCAACCCAAAGAGACTATGGCAGCAAATGGCAATACCGGCATTCTTAATACCTCTGTCAGTTCACCTATCTCATAGACCCCTTTTGTATAAAGGATGGATTGCCATGTGATTATAAAAAAGAGTATCACACCCATGATATCCATAAGGGCCTTGATAATAAGTCCTACCGACCCGGGAAGCCTGTCCAGTAAAATGGTTATGCGTATATGTCCCTTAACAACCTGGGTATAGGCAATAGCACATGCAATAACGAGCACACCCATCTGACTCAATATATCAACAGTGCCTTTCAAAGGAGCACCAAAAACACTTCGTCCTATAACGTTGATACATACTATTACCATAATGGCAATAACAGAGATACCTGCTATCCAGTTGAGAAAGCGGGAAATGAAGTTTACTGTTTTTTCAAAAATAACCAAGATCCGTTCCTTTCATATAGGTATAATCATTTCGCTGTTTACTAACGTAGGGGCACTGCGCACCGTGCCTTTTAATCATACCCGGTACAATGCCACCACGGGCACGCTGCAGCGTGCACCTACATTCCTGACCATAGAGATATATAAAAACCCCTTAATACATGCCTAATAAATATTATTATACTTTTCAAGCAGCCGATTAAATTCATCAAGCCATTCCCTTGCAGGGAGCCCCCTGGCTGTAGTCTGTTCAAGCCATTCATCCATCATTGAGCTTAACAACTTCATCATCTTCGCCCTTTCTGCTGGTAAAATCTCTGTCATCTTTACCCCGTTCTCAACGGCAAATGAGAGGCCGTCTTCTCCTGCCTTATGGGCAAAATTGCCTGCCCACTCACTGTGCTCCATCCTGATATCGTTTACTGCATTCTTAAGATAATCAGGCCATAAATTGAACCTCTTTTCATTAACGATTGTAAACATCACAGCAGCCGGCGCCGGAAATGAGGTAATATAATCGATTACCTCATTGAACCTGAAGGGTTTTATTATCTCGAATGTGGTGTAATTGCCCTTTATGATATTTTTCTGAAGCGCCTCATATATCTCTGATACCGGCAAAAACACAGGTGAGGCGCCAAGTTTTTCAAGGGCCTGAACACCGGTCCCGGTTGACCTTATCTCTTTTCCCCTGAAGTCATCTATTGAGTTTACAGGAAACCTGCCAAAGAATCCTCCACCTTTTTCACCAAGGCCGTTACAACTGAATGAGATGACCTTTACCCCCGCAAATTCCGGAGGGTCAAATTTGTTATACATATCCCAGGCAATAAGAACCGGCACCATTGTATGTTTGTACGGATGTGGATAATTGAGGAGTGCCATCATGGGGAACCTTTCTGGCCTGAAGGATGATGCATTCATCCCAACGTCCGCAACACCCCTTAATATACCCTCTATGGTGTTTTTGCCTGTAAGCAGTGTTGCATTATAGAATGGCCTCACCTTTACCCTGTTTTGGGTACGGGTCTCTATCATCTCGATCCATTTTTCCGTTGCCCTGCCCGGTGGTGAGGTTTGTGATGTCCAGTTGGTAAAGGTGAGTACTATTTCGGGTTTTTCCGCAAGAGCGTATCCCGGATTAAATATGACCCCAAAAAACAAGAGTACAACAGGCAACAAAAAAATTTTACGCATTTTAATTACTGATCCTCTCTGGTTATGGGCTGTGGTTATATCCTAAAAGAGAATCTGAATCAACCTGTATGAAAGGTTTTGGTCATAATCCGGGGCGCCTGAACTGATAAGATTGAATAGCTTGATAACCAGCTTTTTCCCTTGCTTTTTCAGCCTATTAGCCTTATTGATAATCTTACGTTCAATACAGACAAAATATGCTGCATTTTTTGTATAGAAGGAGTTTTCATGATTACCCGAATCCAAGCAAAGAATTACAGGTGCCTTCGATATATTGATCAGAAACTTGAGCCATTCCAGCTTCTGGTTGGCGCAAATGCCACAGGTAAGACAACCTTTCTGGATGTGGTTAATTTTCTAAGTGAATTAATCTCTTCAGGTGTTGAATCATCCATCAGGAATCGCTCTACATATCCAAAAGACCTTACCTGGAACAGGGCTGGTAAGGGATTTGAACTTGCTATCGAAGCTGCATTTCCTCAAAAACTCCGTGATCTTCTTGCACATCCAAATTATACACACATTCGTTATGAGGTCGGTATTGATATTGATATTGATGGCGAAGGAGTTGGCATTTCTGATGAGAGAGTATGGTTAATGAAAAACTCTAATGATCATCCGATACAGCGTAAACTCTTTCCTGAAAACATATTTGAGCCTGAAACAATCTTATTACCTAAAAAAGGAATTCGTTCAGGAGGAAGCAGACAACTGGTTGTAAGTAAAGTAATAGGTGGAAATGACAATTTTACAGTTGAGACATCAAAAGGTTATAGTCCATCGTGGAAGCAGTCGCCCAAGAAATCTGCACTCGGAAATCTTCCTGCTGATGAATCAAGCTTTCCTGTTTCCTCATGGCTTAGAAACTTTCTAATGCAGGAAACACAAAGATTTGTACTTAACAGCGACTTGATCAGAAGGGCAAGTCCACCTGGGCAGAGTCGCGGATTTAAACCTGATGGATCGAATCTGCCTTGGGTTATTGAACAGATAGATATAAAAAGAATCAATAATTGGGTTAAGCATTTGCAAACGGCTTTACCTGACCTGAAAGATATCCGTACCGTTTTAAGAGAGGATGATAAACACCGTTATCTTGTATTGGAATATGCAAATGATCTTGAAATTCCATCCTGGCTTGCATCCGATGGAACACTTCGGTTGCTTGCTTTAACACTTCCAGCCTATCTTCCTGAATTCAATGGTATCTATTTGATTGAAGAACCGGAAAATGGCATTCATCCAAAAGCGGCTGAAACAGTATTCCAATCTTTATCTTCAGTTTATGATGCACAGGTACTCCTTGCTACCCATTCACCTGTACTGCTGAGTCTGATAAAGCCCAAAGATTCAAGCAAAGTCCTTTGTTTTGCTAAAAGAGATGATGGCTCAACAGATATAATATCAGGAGATCGTCATCCTAAATTAAAGGAATGGCAAGGAGAACCTAACCTCTCTGTATATTTTGCAGGAGGTGTACTGGGATGAATTCTGAACAATATCTGAAAGACCTGATCATAGTTGTAGCGGACAGTGAGATGGAATTTGTTATACACTCACTTCTTGAACGATATCAGTCCCTCGGTATTCAAAAGATAGTGTTTGACATAAAAAGACATATCCAGAGAGATGCCGGGTGTCTTACGGATTGTCATAATTATCTTCGTGAAGATATACGTTATTATCGGTATAGTATGGTACTATTTGATAAGGAAGGTTGTGGCAGGGAAAAATACAGTTCAACAGAAATTGAAGAAGAAGTAGAAAGAAGACTTTCAATAAATGGTTGGGATGAACGCTGTGCTGCAATAGTAATTGATCCTGAATTGGAAGCATGGGTGTGGAGCGACTCTTCGGAAGTTGATAAGGTGTTTGGCTGGAATAATCGAAAACCTCCTCTGCGTGAATGGCTTAAATCAAATACCCCTTATTGGTCAAGGGAAAGGCTTAAACCTGAACGACCAAAAGAGGCCCTTCGGTCTGCCATGAAAGAAGTACGTCAGCCCTTTTCTTCCAGACTTTTTGCTGATCTGGCTCAAACAGTCAGTTTGGAACGTTGTATAGATCCATCTTTTAATAAATTAAAAATTATCCTGAAAACCTGGTTTACCCCAGTTAAACCATAGCCTTTTAACTAATAAACAGATCCTTTGTAGAAAAATTCGGGTCACTTGTAAGGTTAACGCCAAGGCGTCTTAAACCCGCCTCATCACCAGGTGTCGGGATATGGGTCATATGCACCTCGCAGTCCCTGAGCTCATTCAGCTTTTCCATTGCAAGCTGGGCAGCCGGGTTGTGCGTAGCGCTTATGCTTAATGCGATCAGTGTCTCAAGGAGATCAAGGTTCAGGTTCTTTTCATTCAGCACCCTTGTTTTAAGGTTCATGACTGACTCTGTTATATTGGGTGAGAGAATCTTAATCTTGTCAGGTATCTCTGCAAGATGTTTTATCGCATTAAGTATCAGGCCTGATGCAGCATGAAGATAGGTGGAATTGCTGCCTGTCACAATTGTGCCGTCCTTTAACTCAATGGCAGCGCCGCAGAATATGCCCTCATTCCCCTTGTTCTTTTTCCCGGCCTCAACAGCAGCCTCATGGGCCGGTTTTACAACATTTCTGTATTCAGGGGTGATATTAAAATCCTCCATAAGGAGTTCTGCCCGCTCAACAGTATCTTTGCCTGTAAGCCCCATTGCGTATTCACACTGATACCTGAAGAACCGCCTTACTATCTCCTGCCTGGATGCCTCCCTGGTTGCCTCATCATCAGTGATTGCAAAACCGACACGGTTTACACCCATGTCTGTGGGGGAATGGTACGGAGATTCACCCCCGCTTATCTTTTTCAAAATCCTTTTCAGGACCGGGAAAACCTCCACATCGCGGTTATAGTTAACCGCCTTTTCGTTATATGTCTCAAGGTGGAAGGGGTCTATCATGTTAAAATCCTTGATGTCGGCAGTAGCCGCCTCATATGCGATATTAACAGGGTGATTAAGAGGCAGGTTCCAGATGGGGAATGTCTCGAATTTCGCATACCCTGCGTTTATCCCCCTTTTGTGTTCATGATAAACCTGTGTAAGACAGGTGGCGAGTTTTCCGCTTCCAGGGCCAGGGCCGGTCACGATTACAAGGGGCTTTTTTGTCTCTATAAAGGCATTTGCCCCATAACCTTCGTCACTTACAATAAGGTCAAGATCAGTCGGGTAACCTTTGGTAAACTGGTGGGTAAACACATTAATACCGCGTCTTTCAAGCTTGTTTTTAAACTGCCTTGCAGATGGCTGCCCATTATATCGTGTTATAACCACTGCCAGCACATCAATCCCCCAGCTCCTTAAGTCATCTATGAGTTTCAGGGCCTCTGAGTCGTATGTAATGCCAAAATCGGCCCTCATCTTTTTCCTTTCTATATCACCAGCATATATGCAAAGGATCAGGTCGGCCTGGTCTTTAAGCTTCTGAAGAAGCCTCATTTTAATATTTGGATCATATCCCGGCAGCACCCTTGATGCGTGATAGTCATAAAGAAGTTTTCCGCCAAATTCCAGATAAAGCTTATCATTGAATTTTTTTGCCCGCTCAATGATCTCTGTGGACTGTTCTGTAATATATTTTTCATTGTCAAAAGCTACTTTCACCTTGATCCCGCTCCTTTTAAGTAAAGATATTTATCTCTCAATCATGCATGAACTAAAAATAAGTAATAATTAAATACCAGCAGGTTTATAATCTTTAATAATATTTTTTATCAATATATTTTTTTAGGGTAGTAGTAAATATTTGTGAAGTGAATGGAGGGATGGGATTTTCAGGTTGGGTTAAGCGAAGCAACCCAACGATTTTTCGGTTCAAAAAATGCCTCATCCATTGTTTTTAAGCGACCATTTCCTTTTTTCACATATTGTTAATAAACAGTTGCTTTACACCTTCCATAATTGTACAATCCAATAGTACAATTAAGCAGGAGATTAATATGAAAACAGTAGCTGTAAGTGAACTGAGAGATAATTTAATGACTTTTATAAAAAAGGTAAAGTCAGGGGAAAATTTTATTGTAACATCAAGGGGCCATGAAGTAGCTAAACTTGTACCTGTAGAAAATAAAAAACAGATGGCAAAAGAAAGGCTTAAAGAGCTTCAAAAGACTGCCTATGTAGGAGATGTGCTTTCCTCTGTTGATGAGGAGTGGGAGGCTTTAAAATGATTGTTGCCGATACCCATATTATAATCTGGGAGGCATTATCTCCTGAAAAAATATCAAAAAAGGCAAAGGCTGCAATTATGGAGGCTAATGAAAATGGTGGGATTATTTTCTGTGATATATCACTATGGGAAATTACCATGTTGATGAATCGAAACAGGGTAAAGGTAGATGCCTCATACAAAGAATTCATAAATCTGTTACTCAGTTCTAATAATTACGTTTTACAGGGCATTGATCCCGATATAGCTGATCTATCAACAAAGATATTTAATAACACGGAAAATGATCCAGCCGATAAACTGATAGCCGCCACAGCAGTTATCAAAAAAGCCAGCCTCGTAACAGCAGACCGGACAATGCGATCTTCATCTGAAGTTGCTACTATATGGTAGGTTGTGCTATGCGAAGAAACCCAATTTTTTAATGGCAGTATTGATCATAATTCAAATTAATTTCTGTTATTGCAGTATCTTTGTATTTTTCGCAAGGATAAATATCAATGATTTCAAATTTTAAAATTACTGTTTCTTTATTACTATTTACAGTATCAATGAGGAATGATTGTAGTTGGTAGGTATCTTTTAACTCAAGAATGTATTGCGAATTATTGTTTACATATAATTTAATTGTCTTTACCCTTGAGTTCTCTTTCAATGGACTCACAGATACCATAATCGGTCTTTCCTTCAACCCAAGCTATATTAAATTTCAGATCACATACATTTTCCGGTCTGTATGTTATTCCACTATTTGTTGTTTTTAATGAAGAAGAAGCTTTTGCATTTATTGTGTTACCGCAACAATACCAGCTACAACCCTGATAATCGATTTCGTTGAGGTCTTTTTCATTTATTGGGAATTCCTGCATTATCTCCAATTTATATTCTTTATCAAGCAGCTGATGAGGTGTTAGGCTTGGATAAATAATTTTTAGATTTTCACTAGAATATCCTTCTTTTGGTATTAAAAAGATGAAAAGAAAGATTAGAATAGTTTTTATTTTATTCATAGATGGGTTACTAAAGCTGCTGTGCAAATTTTTTATTTACTGAGGGATGATGATTAATGCCTAATAAACCATCAATAGAGATGTCTTCATCAAGAAGGGGCCAATGGATTCCATACCCGGAAGGAGAAATTACATATGAATTCAATTCTTCATCGGAGGCATCTTTAAGAACAGAAGATATCTCACTCAAAGGGAAGCTTCTATCCTTTCCATCTATTTTTATTAATAGATTATCACCCTCAAACTTTATATTTTCTATTTTATGATACTTGCTCATTTATTAAGCCTCCGTTGGAACTCTCCCCATTGCTCTTCTATATATTCAAAATGATCAAATATGATTTTTCTTATTTGCCTTTGGTCATTTGGAGACATATTATACGAAAATTCTTCATTAATATCAAAATGCTCTTTATCAAGCCAATATTTACATTCCATATCGCCTTTTCTACAATGAATATGGATAGGTTCATTTCCCTCATTCGCATAGAAGAAAAGTCGCCAGCCTAAAATAGTAAGTATTGTTGGCATAATAATAGCCTTGTTTTCTATATCATATAATAATAAATTCAAGAATTCCGGCGATCTCGATATTTCCACTAACATCTAAAAGATGATCCGGATATTCACAATAACATATAGAATTTTCAAACAGTTTCATGTTGAAGAATTGGAATAATAGCTACATTCAATATGGTAAACCGTCATGCCCGCGAAGGTTGGCATGACGGTTTACTAATCTAATAATACTTCTCTATACCGACTTTACCAGCCTGTCAGGGCCAAATGGTTCTGCCGGAAACACCTTTGAAAATATGGGTATAGAGATTGGCTTTGCATATGACTGACCAGGTTTATAATCTGCCTTTGCAAAGGTCTTGTATTCAAGCCTCTCTATCTTCCATCCCTTGATATCTTTTACATAAGACACCTCATATACACCAGCTTCCCACCATTTTCTGATACCTTCACCCTGAAGTCGTGCCATTTTTACAAGCGTCGAATCTGAATCAATTGGCGCACCGACCTGTATGGAATAGGTGAATATGGCCTTTGCTGATCTCTGATCAGGGGATATCTCTACCCTATCCTGCTCAGGTTTAAAATCAATCCCTGGTGCATGATTTATTTTTCTACCGGTCATCCCGGAGGCAAAACAGTTACAGAAGAGACGTTTTATACCGGAAGTGCCCTTAAAGAGCCCTCCATTAAAAACAACCTCTGCATTGTCAGTGAACATGGCTGGTATCTCACTGTACCTTCCTTTATCCAGCAGCTCTTCATATTGTTTATGAAGCACATTGATAATTTTTTCATTTTCAAGTATAGTTATCTGTTTTGCAAGATCGTCTATATTTGTTTTTTTATCACTGCTGAACAGGGTCTTTGCATAACCCGGTACAGTCGCAGCAGCAACCGCAGACATACCGGCCCCGACCTTCCAAATAAAGGAGCGGCGGCCTCTGTCAGCCTGCATATCGTCTGTTTGAGACTTTAATATAGCCATATTAAACTCCTTTCTTTTTCTTTGGGCCATAAAACTCCCTGATATTAAAGCAACCGATATGACGCCCGAGCGCCCCTACAACACCCAGGTTAACCCCAGTCGCTCCGCCTGAAAAACCAAAACCGCAGTCATGGGTAACCTTGGTATTGATCAGTTCAATCATCTGGGCGCCATTACAGGCCTCCTCATTCTGACAGAACAAATAGACACCCTCACGAAGTTTTACATATATACAGGGAGAACACCACTGGGCGCCCATTGTCTGGTTTGCAGTAAAGATTGTCCATGACATTGAATGGGGAGAGGTATAAAGATGCATGGAGGTCATCTGGTCAGAGTATGACCATGAAAATGCATGACCTACCAGCTCATCTGTAAATTCATGGCGCACATACTGGGGGGGCTCAAGACCTTCCATCTCGCAGACGCCAAAAATGGCCCTGTATGTTGTCTCATTGCCGTAATACTTTGTGCCCATATGTGAATGTATGCATGTGGTGAGACCGTTTGTAAGGTCAACAGCCATCTTGACAGATGCACGGGGCTTGCTGTCTGTAAGCATATGAGCAAACCATGCAAGGTTATCATCCCCTTCATAGACCCGGCAAGGCTCCTCATGCCATTTATTTTCACCCTCTTCCATATACCTGAGTTTATATTTTTCAGGAAACTCATAATGGCGCACAGGCCCACCATTGTCATAACGAAGTATAAACTTTTTCCCGACCAGGATATCAGAATATGGCATATTGTTTATGGCCATCATCTGAGGCGCTGCACCCTCTGTGCCTCCAAATTTTATCGTATTTTTCAGGGCTGCCTCATGTACCTCTTCATCAGTCATGTATTTGAAGGTCCTTGCAGGCCTGTATGTCATCCTCTGCCATTTCCCAGGGATTGTAGGGTCACCAGGGGCCTGGTAAACCATGCCGCTCTTGCCATGCTCATCAAAGGGTTCAAGAAAGGCAAGCTGACCCACAACCTTGCCTTCACCCCTGAACATATAGTATTCCAGTTCATCCTTCTCATTAAATCCAAGGCGAACACCAGCCTGTGTACATTCAAACAGATCACATACAAAGGATGTGAACATGCCGGAAAATTCGCACTCTGTCTTGTCATGAATAAAGATGTGGTGATTCACACGTACATAGTCCGAAGGAGCGACATAGCTAAGGTCATCTGCCTGGCGGGTAAGATCAACAAAGTTTGTATTGGCAACAGAGGCATATAACTCCAGCACTTCATGACCAGTATCCTGCTTCCAGTACAACCCCTTGCCCTCCAATCTGTTTGTAAGATGATGAAGCTCTTTCGGGGCCTCCTGCCCTGCAACCTCAACATAACCGAAATATAACTGACGCTGAACCTCCCTGTCATCTACGACTATCGGGTCTCCGCCAAGGGTCGGCTCTGTTCTGCCTGTGGAGAGTCCGACTTCAATAACTGTTACAAGATTAGTATCCTGATCAATATATACATTATATCCCCTCTGATCTTCAGGCATCATATGAGAGAAGAAAATCATCTGCCTGAGTGTGAGAGCGCCGTATCCCGCCTTGATCTTTTTCCCGCCATTCTCAGAGAATGTCAGCCTGTTTTTGTCATCAAACTTGTATTCAAGCACAGGGCCATTCTGGGTGATGATCTTGATAGATTTGCCCTTAAGCACATCCGATAGATCGGATTTACTTTTTGGTCCGGCCTCGGTTGCCTTGAGGGCCTTTCCTATCTGATCTTTCGTTAATTTTGTATACTTGAATCGATGCATCGGAATATTCATTTTCTTCTCTCCTTTTTCAAAATTGATTTTGGTTTATCTCTGTTGTAAATAATCCTTGGATGTCTTTACAGGTTCTTTATTTTTTAATGTTGCTACTTTTCCCCTGACATCAAATTGACTATGCTGAAATATGCCTTTTTGGGCCTCATTTCACGGTCAAAGAGCAGGGGATAGTCTGTTCTCCCCGGTACAGGGAAATTATTTTTCCAGGATATGCCGTCATGCAGCCCCCAGAATGTGACCCTGCTGACCTTATCTTTATGCCTGTTAAAGATGGTGAAGATATCACTGTATCTCTTTGCCAGTTCGTCAGCGACTGATTCAGGAAGACCATCCTTATATGGATTCATCTCCTGATTATTTTCATGCCTTATACCGATATCGGCTGAGGGTGTATTCGTCCAGGGGCTGGGCAGTACAGAGACATCCAGCTCTGTAAACATGACCTTAACACCCAGCTCTGAAAAATCCCTTATAGTGTTTTCAATCTCGATCAGTTCAGGGAATTTCATGTCCCAGTGCGCCTGAACGCCTACTGCATCTATCCTTAACCCCTTTTCCTTTAGTTTTTTAACTATCCTGACTGCCCCTGCACGCTTTTCAGGTATGACAAGGTTGTAGTCATTATAATAGAGTTCAGCATCCGGGTCTGCCATGCGGGCATATTCAAATGCCTTTTCTATAAACTCATCACCGGCGATTTTATAAAAACCAGATTGCCTCATGGTGCCATCTTCATTTAATGCCTCATTCACCACATCCCATCCATGCACCTTACCCTTGTACCTTCCTGCAACAGTAAAGATATGATCCCTGATCCTGTTAAAAAGGGTCTCCTTATCAACCTGGTCATTAGAACCCTCTTTTGTAAATACCCCTTGCCCGAGCTGGCTGTGCCATACCAGTGTGTGTCCTATCAGCTTTACATTATTTGCCTGTGCAAATTCTGCAATCTTGTCTGCCCTTTCAAACCTGTATTGATCAAGGGCAGGATGCAATGAGCCCCACTTCATCTCATTTTCAGGTGTGACGGCGCTAAAATGGCTCTTTATCAGCTCAGAGGAAACCGGGTTATCAAGAAGCCCGGGAAAGATCGCTGCGCCAATAAGAAAATTATCCTTGTAATAATCCTTCAGCCCTTTCTCTATATCACCGCTATCCGAGGGTTTCAGATTGCAGGATAAAAAAAGTAAAAGTAAAAGAGGGCTAATGTACAGGATTACATGTTTAAGACTTTTCATTCTGTCTGATTTTAATATGAATCTTATCATCCTTCATAACCTGCCTTTTATATTTATTGTGATAACTGCCTATCATCCATAAAAAATATTCAGGGACAGTGAATAAATTTGTTTTCATCCAAAAACTGTCGTTTTTGGATTTCCACCCTCCGTAGCAGAGCTACTGCGGAGGACGGGCAAGCAATCAGCATTCAACTTTCAGCAAAAGGCATTCAAAAGAAAGAGTTAGCTGAAAGCTGATCGCTGACTGCTGAAAGCTCCATCCAGAATTTGTCTCTTTCTGGATGAACGCAAATTAAGCCTGCACAGGAACCAGAATCTTATCCGGGCCATTCGGCTCCCCAGGGTAAACCTTTGAAAAGGGAACTGATGATACAGGCATGGAGTATGTCTTACCCGGCCTGTAATCTGTCTTTGCCACGGCCTGATATTCCAGCCTCTTTATTTTCCAAGCGCCGTTTAATGCATCCTTTATACATGAGATATGGCATGTCCCACCTTCCCACCACCTCATGACCCCTCCGCCCTGAAGACGCGCCATACTTACCAGAACCGAATCGGAAGCCAGAGGGGCGCCGATCTGCATGGAATATGAAAATTGTGCCTTTGCTGAACCACGATCACCTGATACCTGCACCTGATCCTGATCAGACTCACAGGCATTCTCAAACCCTGGCGCAGGTGAAATCCTTTTTCCTGTCATACCTGACCTGAAGAGACCGCAATAAAGACGTCTTAGACCGGTCTCTTTTCCTGTATACACACCACTGTTAAAGATTACCTCGCCATCATTTGAAAAGAGTTCTACCAGGGTTTCATATGCACCCCTGTCCAGTAAAGATTCATAGGTGTGATAAAGGTCATGGACTGATTTTTCATCTTCAAAAATCCTGACCCTGTTATTTAAACGCTCCATCTCTGATTCCATGCCCTTATCTTTTTTAAAGAGAGGCACTGCGACAGCCGGAACAGCAGTGGCCAGCAGTGCTGACACAGCAGCCCCAGCCTTCCAGATGAATGACCTGCGGCCGGCATTCGGCTGATCAATGGATTTTGATGTGGTATCCATATTATGCTCCTTTCCTTTTTGCGTTAGGTCCAAAATACTCTTTGACTTTATATTGCCCGAGGTCACGCGCAATAGCGCCGATTACGCCCAGGTTGATCCCGTCTCTGCCGCCGTGAAAGCCAAACCCATCCGCATGCATGGTCTTATTATTTTCAATAATACATGTCTCAGCGCCATTACATGCCTCTTCAACAAGGTCAAATATGTATACCCCGTCCCTGAGTTTCACATAAATGGCAGGCGCACACCACTGTATACCTAGTGTCTGGTCCTGCATGTAGATTGTCCATGCCGAGGAATGGGGGGTGGTATAAAGATGCATTGAGGTCATATTGTCAGAATATGTCCTTGTAAATCCGCAGCCTACCAGCTCATCCGTAAACTCATGGCGCATGTATTTTGCAGACTGGACGCCTTCCATCTCTGCAACACCAAAGAATGCCTCATATACGACTTCATCACCGTAATAGGGAGAGCCGACCTTTGAATAAATGCATGTAGTAAGGCCGTTTGTAAGATCGAGGGCGATCTTTACGCTTGTTGGCACTTTAATCCCGGTAAGCATATGTGCAAAGAAGAGCAGATTTTCATCAGCCTCAAATGCCCTGTAGGTCTCCTTCTGCCATTTTGAATCACCCTCATTTTTCCATTCAAGGTTATAGGCGTCTGATACCCTGTAATTGAAAACAGGGCCGCGGTCAAACCGGAGAGTAAACTCTTTTCCTTTGAGAAGGTCACTGTATGGAAGTGTGTTGCCTCCCATCATGCCGGCCTGGGCCTGTGGGGTGTCTGGGTTATCTGTAAAGGTCACAGTCTTTGTTTCAGCAATCTTGTTTATCTCGTCCTGTGAGATATATTTAAGATTTCTGGCTGGGCGGTAAATAATCCTATCGCCGCCTTTGGGCACTTTTGGTGCAGGCTGATCAGCAGCGCCGGGTTTAGGAGCCCCAAAGCCCATATTTATCTTTTCACCGTGTTCATCAAATGGCTGAAGGGCTGTAAGGTGACCCACAACCTTGCCTTTGCCTCTGAACATATAATATTCCAGCTCGTCTCTTTCATTAAAGCCAAGCCTCATACCTATCTGTGTTTCCGTGAACAGGTCAACAGCATACATGGTCAGTATGCCAGAAAATTCACACTCGGTTCTGTCATAGATAAACATGTTATCATTAACAAGTATATAATCTGATGTTGCACAATAGCTCAAATCATCCACATGCCTTGTCAGCTCAACAAAGTTCGTGGTGCATACAGAGGCATAAAATTCAAGGGTTTCAATGCCTGTATCCTGTTTCCAGTGCATGCCCTTACCCTGTATCCTGTTTGTAAGTCGATGTAGTTTTTCCGGTGCGGCTTTGCCAGTCACATCTACATAACCGTAAAATATCTGGCGCACTGCCTCCCTGTCATCCAGTACTATTTCGCCGCCCATGCCTCCCTGCTTTATTCCGCTTGAAAGAGAGACATCAAATACCGTAACAAGATTGGTATCAAGGTCGTAAAACACATTATAACCCCTCTGTTCATTCGGGATCATATGAGAGAATAAAACCATCTGCTTGAGTGTAAGCGCACCATAACCGGTCTTAATCTTTTTTCCGCCGTTTTCAGAGATGATAAGCTCCTTTTTATCCCTGAAACTGTACTCAAGGACAGGGCCATCCTTTGTAATAATCTTTAAGGACTTGCCCGAAAGAATGTCTGAAAATTCAGAAACGCATTTGGGCCCGGTTTCAGCAGCCTTGAGTTTTTTACCTATTTCATCCTTTGTCAGTTTTGTATACTTGAAACGGTGCATTGGTATGTTCATTTTCTCTCCTCCTGATAAATGTTATAGTACTAATCCCTGATTATTAAGCCTCTGCCCTTCGTTTTGAAAGGTCTTCTTCTATCTTGAGCATAACACTGCTTTTTAATGGATAGAATAACATCACGAGCCCGCCAAGAACCCCAAAGATAGCAGGGTAAAAGCTCATTACCATTCTAATGCCAAATATTGATTCGCTTGACTGTGCGACATTTGCCACAAACCCGTAATAACCTAATATCCCGTTTACAAAGCTGCCGCCAAAGGCAAGACCCAGTTTCAGGGCAAACAATGATGCAGCCATTATAAGCCCGGTTGATCTTCTTCCGAATTTCCATTCGCCATAATCGGCAGTGTCTGTGTAGATTGCCCACTGAAGCACAGAGACCACCCCCATAAGGAATGAAACTGCAATATTAAGCCCGAAAATCATTAGTACATTATGGGGCTGCACATAATAAAAGGCGCATGAGATCACAGCGCTGGCGATAAGCGCACCGGTATAGGCATTCTTTTTGTCCAGTGTTTTTGCAAATGACTGTGCCATAAGCGCACCCACAAGGGTTGAAGCGCTGCCAACAGATGCAAACCATTCGGTAAAAGAGCTGATTGAAAGATTTACATTGAAGATTTCCTGTTCAAGCACATAATACTTAAAATAGTAAGGGGTAGATGTCCCGCGCATTACCGCATACAGAAGCTGAAAAACAGTTGCAATGGCTATTATCACCCAGGGTGTGTTCTTAAAGAGGTATTCTAAATCCTTGATCGAATTTTTCTGCTGTGATTTGGGAGGCTGCACCCTCTCCTTTGTAGAAAAATAGGTGAACACAAAAAGAATGATAGCAAGCACTCCAAAGGCCACCATTGCCCAGGTCCAGCCGATCTGCTCGTTACCCTGTCCGAAATGGCCGACAAGGGTCAGGGTAAATTTTGAAACTATAAGCTGCCCTATAAATGCGATAACAAATCTGTATTGTGATGCGCTTGTACGCTCCTGCGAGTTGGGAGTCATAACCCCCATAAGGGCAGAATAAGGGACGTTTACCGCTGTATAAAGCATCATCAGGAAGGTATAGGTTATATAGGCATAAATGATTTTACCGATGTTCCCCAGATCAGGTGTAAAGAATGTCACAACCCCGCATATAGCGAGGACAGGGGCAAGAAGAATGATATAGGGACGAAACTTTCCCCACCGGGATTCTGTCCTGTCGGCGATCATGCCCATTATAGGGTCATTAATCGCATCCCAGATCCTGGTGACAAGAAACATCCAGAACACTGCGCTGGGGGATATGCCGAATACATCTGTGTAAAAATATGAGATGTAGAGCATAAACATCTGGAAATAGAGATTGGAGGCCGCATCACCAAGGCCGTATCCTATCTTTTCTTTTGCGGGTAATCTTCTGGATGATTCTCCATTTGTGGAATAACTGACGTCTGGGGTTCTAGCTTCAGAATTAGTCATATGTCACCTGATTTTGTAGTTTTTGGATACGATATAAGAGATATCGTTCAATTTGATCACGGGAGTATAGAGTAAATAAAAAGGCATGTCAAACAAAGTATCGCATACTCGTTAATAACCTTTTTTATACCGGGTTACCTTCATTTTTTTAATAGGAAGAGGGCTGAGTAAACAAATTGGTTAAAAAATTTTATATCCATTTTCCGGGGGTTACCCCTGCGCCTCTTGTCCCGCCGTAGTTTGAAAGTTTTTAACGAAGGCGGATGCGCCCTTAGCCCTTAGCCCTTCGCCTCTCTCAACAAATACTTCTCATATGCCGCCCTTACCCTCTTAATACATTCATCAAGCCTTTGAAGCAGCTTTTCTCCGTCAGCTTCAATGCCAAGCATCTTTTTTGCAAGGGTGTTTATCTCGCTCTTTTCAGCAGGGATGGTATGGGTCTGTCTGTCTTCAAGTATCTGCAGATAGTGTTCTATCCTTCTTAAGAATATGTAGTCATCCTTAATTATATTCGCAGCCTTATCATCAAAAATGGCTGCCTCTGTCAATGATTTAATAGCAAGCAGGGTATTGCTTTCTGTCTCAAGTCTCTTTTCACAACCATATATAAGCTGAAGCCCCTGTACCATAAACTCCACATCCCTGATCCCTCCGCTACCGGACTTCACATCTATCCCTGCATTGAGCCCCTGAGAGCTGTTTTTTACTGCCTTTTTTCTCAGCCTCTCTATCTCATTAACAACCATTCCCCTTTTCCATGGTTTCATGATAAAGGGTTTAAGGCTGGAGAGGAACTCATATCCCAGCGTAATATTACCCGCAACCGGCCTCATCTTGAGGGCTGCCTGTTTCTCCCAGAATGATGCAGAACTTCGGTAATACTCTATAATGGATGGTATTGACTGGACAATCTCTCCTGAGCTTCCAAATGGTCTGAGCCTCAAGTCCACCCTGTATGCATACCCCTCTTCTGTATGAGATGAAAGAGATGCCCTGATATCCTCAAGTATCTTCCCTGCTATCTCCCTGCGTCCGTTTCCGGCCTCGCCATCAGGTTTAAAAACACCTATCAGATCAATATCAGAGCTGTAATTGAGTTCATTTCCTCCCAGCTTTCCAAAGGCCATAACACAGAAATAATCAAGGGGCGATGCCTCATGGGGCTCATAATCCTCTATCCTGCATTTGACAGACTGCTCAAGAACAACCTGTGTGCATGCCTCTGCAAGAATAGATAGCTCATGCATTATTATCCTGCTCGATACGCCCATGTAAATGTCTCTTGTGCCTATCCTTAATATCTCACGCCGCCTGAACCTCCTGAGTTTGTTGAGCCAGTCCCTCTCTTCGCGGCAGCTATCAGCCGCCTTCCTGAGCTCATGTTCAAGGTCTTCCCTTTTCCTGATGGAGTTGAGAAGCTCAGGGTTCATGAGCCAGTCAAAAAAACCCGGGTATCTTATAAGGGTATCAGACAAAAACTGGCTGTTAGAAAAGATTGCCAGAAGCATCTCAAGATGCATCGGTTGAGACAAAAGAACATTGTAATGAAACTCAGGGCTGGCAAGAGAACGTATATATCGTTCCCAGTTATTAAGGGCCATATCAGGATCAGGTGTTCTTTTTATAATGTCCCATGCAAGTATGGCAAGCCTTCCGAATATCTCCCTTCGGCTTCCACCCTCACCCGCAAGCCCCTGAAGGTTTACATAGGCCCGGGCCGGTTCCTTAATCCCGCTTTCAGATAAGATACGGCCCCTGATCTCAGGAGACATGGTGTCAGATAGAATAACATCAGCTATTGTCCCTGTGTCATGCCTTGGGAGAGAATCGAGCCCGAAATATTTTTCAGCAAATACCCTTACTGCTGCCATATGGGTTTCAAGGTCTATATAGAGCTGCTGTGCCGGGGTTATAGCGCCGCCATATCTGTATCCCATCCTCCTTGCAAGGTGTTCAAATTCAGGGGTCTCTGTCTCAGGCAGGAAAAGATCAAGGGCAGAACCTCTAAGCATCCTGAGTCCGTTTATGAGTTCACGCATGAACCTGTATGCCTCAGTAAGCCTGTCATGCACTTCATAGTTCATGAACCCGTTATCCTTGAGGGCATTAAGGGCATTATGAATGCTGTATGTTCGAATATCCTTCGAACTCTTCCCGTACATGACCTGTAAGGTCTGCACCCCGTATTCAAGATCAACAAGCCCACCAGGGCTGAACTTTGCATTGAGCTTGCCCATTGCAGCCTTTTCCTTTATCTGCCTCTCTCTGAGTTCTCTTATCTCCTCAAAATCTATTCTGTTTGAGAAATAAACCACCTCATCGCGTATACGCTCTATGCGGCCTCCAAACTCCCTGTCGCCGCCTATGCACCGCATTCTCACAAGTGAGAGCATCTCAAATGAATGTGCTTGACCTCCTGTGCCGTAATACTGGCAGTAACTCTCCATGCTGACCGCAAGAGGGCCTGATTTACCATGGGGTCTAAGCCTTAGATCAATCTGAAATATGCCCTCTCGCTTTGCCTCAATAAAATGGAAAATACCCCTGACCATGAGTTCAAAAAACTCGGTATTTGTAATATTTTTTTCACCATCGGTTCTGCCCCTGTCGCTGTAAATAAAAAGGATCTCAAGGTCTGATGCATACCCTATGGCCTCCCCTCCCAGCTTGCCAAGGCCCATAATGGCATATCTCGCCTCCAGGCCGGAATCGGTCTTTGGGATACCGTACTGCCTGACAAGATCCTCATACACAATATCAGCGGTCCTGTTTATAACAAGCTCTGCCAGTGCTGTAAGTTTTCTTGAAAGGAACCTGAAATCCAGGTCAGGGTTAAGGATATGGTCAAGATCAATACGAAATATCTCCTGATCCTTGAACCAGTTTAAGACCCTCTTTTTTGACTCAAAATCCACAGCCTCATCAATTGCCTTATCAAGCCTCTCAGATAGATTTTCTGTTGATTTGCTGATCATTGTCTTCTTTTCTACGTTGTCGAATACGGTCAGAAGTGATTCGTACTGAAGCCTGATAAAATCCTCCCACAAAAAATCGCTTGCGCCCAGGAGCCTTGCAAGGTCCTTAAGGTTTCTCCCGTCAGTAAGGTGCCTGAACCACTCTTCCCTGAATGGCTGTTTGACGATATCCTTTATAATAAATTCAAAACGTGAAAGTGCCGCATATGGGTCAGGGGCCTTTGCAAGAAAATAGGTAAACTGCTTTGTAAGCAGCACAGAGAACTTGATCCTCTCGATTGCATCCCTGTCTTCAATCTTACCTCCGCCCGCGTCTGTAAGGTCAAGACTGTCTTCAACCCTACCGTGAAAGGTGCGTATCCTCACATGCTCAATCTGAATGCTGTTAAGCGCGAGGGCATTTGAAAGGGCATACATAAATGCTGGCGTATCCTGTGAAACAACCTTAAGACGTGTGAACGGGCCTGACTCATTATCAACTGCAAGCTCCACAGGATAGAGTACAGGCTCTGCCCCCCTGTCCATGCGTGCAAGGTGACGAACAACCATCTCATTGACCCTGTTTTTTGCATTCATTATTGCTTCTTCCGCCCCGTTTTCCAGCATGGATATTATGGACATGAGTCGGTCATTAAACTCCTGCGACCAGGCCTCAAAGGAAACAGATCTGGTAAGGTATCCGGAAAAGAAGTCTACAATCATCCTCCTGTCATGCTGATCAGGCAGGATAAAAAACCTTTCTTTGTGCGACCTTCTTTTTTTTATTTCCATTTCCTTACGTTCATAGGTGTAGACATCGCCTGACACTATATTAAAACCGGTCCCGGACAAAAGACCAGCTATCAATGAAAACTCAGAGGGGTAATCAAAAGCAGTTACAGTGCATTCAATATTGTCATCACGTGTTTTCACAATACTGGTCTGTACAGGGTTTGATTTCTTAAGGCTTGAAATAAGCCTGATATGGGAAATGACATCAGCTGTAATGAATTTTTTATAATAATCATCACCGAGACGATCAAGATGCTCTTTAATTATCTTTTCATCAACCCCGGGGAGTTCTTTTAAAATATAATCAAGTTCTGGTTTCATGATGTCCTTTAAAAACAGGGTTCAAGGGGTCTAGGTTTCCGGGGGTCAAGTGTTTTTATCTCTTTCACTCGACCCCTTGAACCCTGGACCCCTGTCTTTTACATATACCACAGTTCTTTTATTCAGCGAAAAGAAAATAAAAAACCCCCGAAGGATATCTTCGGGGGTTTCATTATTTTATTAATAAGAGAAAATCAGGTTGTATAACCAACCTGTTCAACGATATTTTTAAGCATATTCATTTTGCCTGAAAATATCGTTTTAATTTAGATATCATAATACATTACATATTCCCACGGATGGGGCCTTAAGTCAGTGGCCTCAACCTCTTTCACCATCTTGTAATTGATCCATGTTTCTATAACATCAGGGGTAAACACATCACCCTTAAGCAGATATGCATGATCGTTTGCAAGACTGTTTAATGCCTCCCTCAGTGAGCCAGGGGTCTTTGGAACCTTTGCGAGCTCTTCAGGTTCCATATCATAGATATCCCTGTCAAGCGGCTGGCCCGGATCAATCTTGTTCTGAATACCATCAATAGCAGCCATAAGTATGGCAGAAAAGGCCAGGTATGGGTTTGCGCTCGGATCAGGACAGCGGAATTCTATTCTCTTTGCCTTTGGTGATGTTGAATAGAGCGGGATCCTTATAGAGGCGCTCCTGTTCCTTCTTGAATATGCCAGGTTAACAGGTGCCTCATAACCCGGTACGAGTCTCTTGTAACTGTTGGTTGTCGGGTTTGTAATAGCACACAGGCTCGCTGCATGCTTTAAGATACCGCCAATAGCATACATAGCCATCTCTGAAAGACCCGCATATCCGTCACCGAAAAAAAGATTCTGATCACCTTTCCAGAGTGATACGTGAACATGCATACCTGAGCCATTATCACCAAAAAGCGGTTTAGGCATAAAGGTTACGGTCCTGTTATTCATCTTGGCAGTATTTTTTATGACGTACTTAAATTTTAAAAGGTTGTCAGCCATCTGAACAAGTGGGGCAAACCTCATATCGATCTCACACTGCCCGCCTGTTGCAACCTCATGGTGCTGCGCCTCAACAGTGAGACCAACCTTCTGCATGGTAAGAACCATGTCACTTCTCAAGTCCTGCAAGCTGTCAGTCGGCGGCACAGGAAAATATCCCTCTTTATAACGCACCTTATAGCCAAGGTTAGGGTTTTCCACCCTCCCTGTATTCCAGGCACCCTCAACAGAATCAATATGATAATAACCTTCATACTGATTTTGGTCAAAACGCACATCATCAAAGATAAAAAATTCCGCTTCAGGACCGAAAAATGCAACATCAGCAATCCCAAGGGTCTTGAGATAATTCTCAGCCTTTCTTGCTATATTGCGAGGGTCTCTAGTGTAATCTTCACCTGTAACAGGGTCGCAGATATTGCATATCATCACAAGTGTCTTTGTCTTGAAAAAGGGGTCAATAAAGGCAGATTCTGCAACCGGTTTTATAAGCATATCAGACTCATTAATCGCCTGCCATCCCCTGATGCTTGAGCCGTCAAAACCCATACCAGCTACAAAGGTATCCTCGTCAAACTGGCTGACAGGGTATGAACAATGCTGCCACATGCCGGGAAAGTCCATGAACCTGAGGTCAACCATCTCAACCTTTTCATCTTTTATTAGTTTTAGTACATCCTTTGGTGTTTTTATTTCCGCCATGCTATCCTCCTGAAAATAAGGTAATGTAAATTTTATATGTTTAAAATAATATCTTTTTTCAAATCACATCTAATAGACTTGTCATTATATAAAAGCAATTGCTGTGCCATAAACAGTGTCCTAATGTTATCCCTGTTATATCAACACGTTAACAATTACAGCCCTTTTCCCCATTATTTATATAGTTACAATATTGTAGATAAAGACCGGATCAGTTTACATATTGGTATCTTTTATCTGGAATACTGTACCTGTCTGCTATCTAATTCCCTATGCAACCTCACCATTCATATCAAAGTATTTTCTTATACCGGTAATGGAGACCCTTTTTTTAGGCCCCGGATAATCCTTTCTCACATCCCTTATTCTAACGACTGAGTCCATGATCCTATCCATTGTCAACTCATTTTCAAAAAGCCGCTTTCTGATAAGTTCTATAGCCTCAACAACATAACCCTGGCGTTCACATATAAGCAGTAAATCAGCGCCTGCCATGAATGCAGCGACAGCGCCCTGCGCAACACCGATGCTTTTTTGTATGGCCCCCATTTCAAGGTCATCTGTAAGAATCAGCCCTTTGTATCTTAATTTTTCTCTCAATATCCCGGTCATTATTTTGTGCGACAGGGTTGCAGGATATTCAGGGTCAATATCAGGGTAGATAGCATGGGATGTCATAATCCCTGCCACATCTTTCTTAACTGCCTTTTTAAATGGCTTTATCTGCCCTTTTTGTATCTCTCTTGATTCATATTTGATAGTCACATTTCCCTGATGAGGGTCAAAATTTGCGAGCCCAAGCCCGGGGAAGTGTTTGGCTACAGCCATTACCCCATTTTTCTGGAGGGTTTCTATCATAACCCCGCCCAGAAGGCCAACCTTATCAGGATCATCACTGAAGATACGGGTCCCAAGATGTTTGTCCGGGATGCCCCTTTTCACATCCATTACCGGGGCCAGATCCATATTAAGCCCCACCATCCGCATCTCTTTTGCAGTTATCCTGGCAAACTCCTTTGCCATCTTTAAGGATTTTGAGGATTCACCGATCGCCTCATTACCGGGGAATATGGTAAAAGGCCCTTTAAGCCTGGCGACCATTCCTCCCTCCTGATCAACTGCAATTAATATGGAATTACCATGATATTTCATAGATGCTGCCTGTATGGATCTGCACAGCTCTGCTATCTGAACAGGGTTATCTATATTCCTTTTAAAAAGGACAATACCTCCAATATTGTATTCCCGTATCAGTGACTCTGTCTCTTCATCGAGATATAAACCTGGCATCCCGATCATAAACAATTGACCTATACAGGAGTCAATCTCTGAGTTATCAAGGATGGTGTTCATTTAATGGCCTCTTTAGTATTAATCCTTTGACATCGCACATAATTACTTATAATCAGATACCGGCAAATGCAACAGATATATTTTTTAATGTCATTCCCAGGCTTGACCGGGGAATCCAGGGCTTTTAAAAAGGGTTTAACCAATGAAAGCAATGATAATGGCAGCAGGTTTTGGTACAAGGCTTAAGCCCCTTACTGACCATATCCCAAAGGCGCTTGTGCCTGTGCTTAACAGGCCCATACTCGAAAGAAATATAGAGTATCTGGCCGAATACGGGATAAAGGATATCATTATAAATGCCCACTATCATATGGAGCAGATGGAATGCTATATAAAAGGATGTAAAATACCGGGTGTGAACCTTTCAATAAGCCTGGAGCCCGATGAGATACTTGGCACAGGAGGTGGGCTTTCAAAGTGCAGACCATTTCTAAAGGATGATACCTTCATACTTATTAACAGCGATATCCTTACAGATATTCATCTTGATCAGGCCATAAAAAGCCACATGGGATCAGGGGCTATTGTAACCATGGTGCTGCACGATTTCCAGCGTTTTAACCAGGTAGAGGTTATAAACAACACTGTTACGAAAATACATAGGGATATTGCACCGGGCAGGTTTGCCTTTACAGGTATACATGTGCTCTCGCCTCATATTTTTGATTGGCTTCCGCCAAAGGGCTATTCAGATATAATCTCTGAATGCTACACACCCATGATAGAATCAGGCAAAACAATAAACACCCATATGGCAACAGGCCATTACTGGCATGACACAGGTACTATTGAAAGTTACAAAATGGCAAACAAAGACCTCCTTGAGGTTGAAAACAAAAGATTCATTAAAGGTAAAAATACCTGTATTGATCCATCGGTCAAACTCATAAACTGGGTTATAATCGGTAATAATGTTTGCATAGGTAAAGATACAATCATAGAAAATTCAATAATATGGGATGATGTCGCCATAGGAAAGGAGATGTACATTAAAGACAGTATTGTTATATCAGATGATGTAATTATACATACATCTCAGGGTAGCAGGTGAAGAGATAGTCAACATCGTTATACTGGGCAGACACTCAGGTCCGCCCCTGCGGCTTTAACGACCAATGGCAGCAAGCAAATCCTTTCCAGATTATAACAGCAATTATGAAAATATTTTTAATAAGAGCCTTAACCCGAATAAAAGAGATCGGCGGAAAAAATCCGAATAATGATAAAAGACAGATCAAGCGATTATATCTTTGCTTAAAGACATTTATAATGTTATAAACCATTTTATTTATTGGATATTAGACCCTGATTTTATTGGAACTGGTCCAGTGGAATCCGGGTTTTTTTATTTTCTGAAAGGAACAGTGTTAAATGATTTTTGAAGATTTACAATTGAAAGATGAATTGTTGCAGGCCGTAAGCGAGCTTGGATATACCACCCCTACCCCCATACAGACAGATGCAATCCCGGAAATTATCAGCGGTGAAAGAGACTTTATAGGTCTTGCCCCCACAGGCACCGGAAAGACCGCCGCCTTTGGTCTGCCTATGATTCAATTGATAGACTTTGACCTGAAACAGACACAGGGGCTTATACTCTGCCCTACCCGCGAACTCTGCGCCCAGATCACCGGCGACCTGAAAAAACTGAGTAAGTATGTAAAGGGCGCAAAGATCGTTGCCATTGCTGGCGGGGCAAGCATGGAAAACCAGATCAGGGATATTAAAAAGGGTGTGCAGATTATTGTTGCCACACCCGGCAGGCTGCTTGACCTTATCAACAGGAAGGTCGTCAAGCTGACTAATGTATCCTATGTTGTACTGGATGAAGCGGATGAGATGCTTAACATGGGCTTCAAGGAGGACCTTGACTCCATACTTGAATCAACACCCGATGATAAAAGGGTATGGCTTTTTTCCGCCACCATGCCTGACGAGGTAGCCCGGATTACAAGGCAGTACATGGATGAACCGGTAACAATCACTGTAGGTGGAAAAAATAAAAGTGCAACCAATATAGAACACCTCAATTATATTATTCATGAAAAGGACAGGTATCAGGCATTAAAGAGGATACTGGATAATGCACCTGACATCTATGGACTTATATTCTGCCGCACACGCATGGAGACCCAGGAAATAGCAGATAAACTTATCAAAGATAACTATGATGCTGATGCCCTGCATGGCGACCTGTCACAGGCAGCAAGAGATCATGTCATGAACAGGTTCAGAAACAGGACACTCCAGATCTTGGTTGCAACCGATGTTGCGGCAAGGGGGCTGGATGTAAAAGAGATAACACACGTTATAAACTACAGGCTGCCTGATGAACCGCAAGTTTATACCCACAGGAGCGGCAGGACCGCAAGGGCGGGTAAATCAGGCACATCCATAGTTATCACCAACCTGAAGGAAAAGTTCAAGGTTACACAGATAGAAAAGAGTTCCGGCATCAAGTTTACCTATGCAAAGGTGCCGGGCGGCTATGAGGTGTGTGAAAAACAACTCTATGCGATGATAAACAGGATGGTAGAGGTTGATGTAGATTATGAAGAGATAGCCCCATTTTTACCACCAGTGTTTGAAACCCTTGAAGGACTTTCAAAGGAGGAGCTGATCCAGAGGTTTGTCTCTCAGGAATTTAACAGGTTTCTTACCTATTACAAAGATGCACAGGATATTAACGCCCCTTTAGGAAGGGCAAGGGATGAAGAGAGGGGTAAAAAGAGGTCAGGGAAGGAACAGGGAAACCTTAGCCAGGGTAAATCCAGACGTCTTTTTATAAATGCAGGGGCGCTGGATGACCTTACCAAAAAAAACCTTGTAAAATCCATTTGCAGCATAAGCGGGATATCCTCTCAGAAGGTAGGCTCCATTGAGATCATGAGGGAGTTCTCATTTGTTGATGTAGATGCAGCCGTTGCAGACAGGGTGGTAAACTCCATGAAGGGTGCAGAGCTGGATGGCAGGGAGATAAATATTGAATATGCAGAGAAGAAAGGCAATAAAGACCGGGGCGCATCTAAGGGTAAAAAGTTTAAGAAAAAGAGATAAGCTGTAGAGATGGGTTTAAAACCCGTCTCTACTCCAGTAAGAGGCAAAACCTTATTTTAAAGCCCTTTTAACCGCATTATCCCTCTCCGCGCTAAACCTTTTTACTACAGATGCAGAGATAATGGAATCAAACCCGTGTGTGGCCCCAGGGTATACATGCAGCTCAGTCGGGACACCTGCCTGCAACAGCCTCTGTGCATACTCTATATCCTCATCAAGAAACAGGTCCAGTTCGCCCACAGCTATATAGGCTGGCGGCAGGCCCGATAGATCCTTTGCCCTTGATGCAGCAGCATATGGAGATACAATGCCATCTTTTATCGAATCACCTAAGTATGCCTTCCATGCAAAGATATTCTTTTCACGATCCCATGTACGCAGGTCTGTTATGGCATGGCTTGAAGGAGTAATGTTACGATCATCTATCATGGGGTAAATGAGGAGCTGAAATGATAATGCTATCTCTCCCCTGTCCCTTGTCATAATTGCAAGCCCTGCTGCAAGCCCGCCACCTGCGCTCCCTCCTCCTATGGCCACCCTTGTTTTATCTATGCCCAGGCTTTCCGCATTATTTACCATCCATTTGAGGCTCGCATAACAGTCTTCAACAGGCGCAGGGAATGGGTTTTCAGGCGCAAGCCTGTAGTTTGTGGAGACCATAACACACCCGGTATTTACACACATCGAGCGCATGGTGTAATCATCCGCTGTAAGGTCTCCAAGCAGATACCCTCCGCCATGTATCCAGAGCATGGCTGGTCTTTTCCCAGTTTCTGCCTCTGGTGTATATACTCTTACAGTAATATCCGGTGCACCCTTTGGTCCGGGGATTGATAAATCCCTTGAACTGACACCTTTTACAGCAGGCATCATCGATACCATCCGGCCAAATATCTCATCACTCATCTTCCTTGCTGTATCGAGATCATCAAAATTTAAAGAGCCATCCGCAGGGATCATCTCAAGCGCCGGGGCAAGCTCCGGGTCTATCCGTTTCATAAGATCCATAACTATTCTCTCCTCTTTTAGATTCTAACCTTAAACCGTAAACCTCACACCGTAGACCTCAAACCGTATTTTTATACCTCTTTCAATTTCCCCACAAGCATACACGCTGCGACAATAATCACCCCTGTACCGAGTATGCCTGCCTGAAAGCTCCATCTATCTGCTATTGCACCTAAGACTATGGGTGAAAGCCCCGGTCCTATGATCCCTGACATGCTCATCAGTATGCCCGTAAAGACACTGCGTTCACTCAATGTTGTAAGCCTTGATATGGCAACTAACCCAGCAGGGAAAAACACAACACTGAAGGTCGCCTGAAGGAATAATACTGAGCTTAAGAGCCAGGGGGCGCTGATTACTGCTATAGCTATTGTTGTTATTCCCGCTGCAAACAGCAGGACAAAAAGCAGTTTTTTGAGGTTGAACCGGTCTATAATAAAACCCACTGAGATCATGGCGATAAACCCACCGATCCTGGAAATACCGAATATGGTGTTGGCAGTCTCTATCGGGATCCCCCGCTCCTTTACCAGGAACAGGGGAATAACATTGAATATACCCATGCTGGCAACTGCGCATGAACTCCACAGTGCGGTCATGATCCAGAAATCCTTACTTTTTACAATCTCCATCATACCGCCCTTTTCTATCTTTTCCGGTCTCGGGTCAGGGGATGTAACATGGAGTATGACACCAAGTATCAGGCATGCAGCGCTCATGATCAGAAAGATATTTTTCCAGTTCATTACAGAGATGATCATGGTAACCATAAACGGGACAGTAAGCATGCCGAAGCCTGCAGCAGTCTCATGAACGGATATTGCCTTACCCCAGTTGTCACGGCTGAAGACCGCGGTTATGAGAGGTATTCCGCATGGTAGGTAAATGCCTGAAGCGAGCCCCAAAAGAAAAGCAATTGAGGCAAAGGATACATAGGATGTGGCAAAGCGCATTATAATAAAGGCAATGGTCATACCGTAAAAGGAGACCAAAATGGAGCGTTTGTAACCTATCTTAAGTGACATGAAACCGGCATAAAAGACAGATATGGTATTCCCTATCCAGAAACAGAAAAAGAGAACGCCTGCCATTGCATGGGTAATGGCAAATTCATCCTCTATCAGTGGCATCAGTGGTGAGGTGATGGATTTAGCGATAAAGTTCACATACCACAGTGTCCAGAACAGGAGTAAAAGAAAAATCTTCATAAAAATACTCAAGAATGAATTGACGAAAATTAAAAAGCGCTAATTTTCACCACGGAGGACACGGAGGTCATGGAGAGCTAATTTTTTATGTTTTACTCCGTGCTCTCCGTGCTCTCTGTGGTTAAAACAAAATCTAATTTTTTACGTTATTGTACACTTATTAATAATAATATCTTTATTAGTTGACCCTGTATCTCTTTGCAAGGATATTTATGGGGTTGACATAATGAATAATAATTTTATTTAATGAATCATTTTAAATAAGGAGAATATTACAAAAATGAATGTAAACCGGTTTTATCTTTTCACTGTTCTTTTACTTACGCTTTCTATTTCAGGGTGTACAAGTCATATTACTATTACTGGTAAAAATCTTGAAAACACGGAGAAAAAATATAAAAATGTCATAGTCATGGTGCCTGATGGCTGCTCCATGAGCATACAGACACTTGCCCGCCTTTATAAAGGCGCGGACATAAACCTTGATAAACTCCTTACAGGTTCGGTTAGGACATACTCTGCCAATTCTGTTATTACTGACTCTGCTGCTGCTGCCACTGCCTTTGCAACAGGCCATAAGACCACATCAGGATTTATAGGCGTAGCGCCCCGCGCCAAAGACCTTTTGCCCTGGGTTACCCCTGAGGTCCCTCCATATTATCCCATTCCAACTATCCTTGAGGGGGCTAAATTATCCGGGAGATCAACAGGTGTTGTTGTGACAAGCACAATACCCCATGCAACCCCGAGCGGTTTTGCGGCCCACTCATCATCACGCTTTATGCCGGATGACATCATGGAACAGATGGTTCACCAGAATCTGGACGTGGCATTTGGAGGGGGCATGGTTCATCTTTTACCTGAAGGAGAATCATTTAAAACAGATGATGGAAAGAGCTGGAAAGGTACCAGAAAAGATACAGAGAACCTGATGAATACCCTCAAAGAAATGGGCTACAGCATCATAAGCAGCAAAGATGAACTGGCTGAAGTTAAAGGCAAAAAGGTATGGGGTCTTTTTAATGGCACTGACCTTGTACCAGACATAGACCGGGATGAACTTAATCCCACGCAGCCATCCCTTGCAGAGATGACAAAAAAGGCGATTGAGATACTTACAACCAATGAAAAGGGTTTTCTTATGGTGGTTGAGGGGAGCCAGGTAGACTATGCAGGCCATGCACATGACCCGGCCTATATGGTGACAGAGTTTCTGGCCTTTGATGAGGCTGTAGGTGTTGCTGTGGATTTTGCAAAAACGAATAATGACACAATAGTGGTGATCTTTCCTGATCATGATACAGGCGGATTAAGCATAGGTAACAACAGCGAGATGGGGCGCAAATACGGGAATACAACGGTTGATACACTTATAACGCCTTTGAAAAAGGCAACTACTACTATTCAGGGGCTGCTTGAACTTGCATATCAGGATAATACATCTACCACAGAAGAGATAAAGGGACTTTTTAAAGACAAATGGAACCTTGACCTTACCGAGGTCCAGGCAGAAGAGATATTAAAATTCAAGAAATTTCCTTATGGTGTTGCAGATTATATCTCAAACAACTTCACAGTAATCGGCTGGACAACAGGAGGCCATTCAGGCGTTGATGTGCCCCTGTGGGTTTACACCCCGTATGATTATACTCCGCTCAGGGGAAACATAAACAATACAGATATACCCATTAACCTTGCAAAGATGATGGATATTGACCTTAGAATGATAGGTGATGAGCTGTTCGTCGACGCACAAAGTGTATTCCCTGATTCAAAGATTACAGAGGATAAGACAGGGCGGATCTTCGAGACAGGTAAATTTAAAATCCCTGTTAATAAAAATATTGTGATGAATGGGGATAAGATTACAAGTACAAAGGGTGTCTCGGTCTTTATCAGTGAGATAAACAAATTTTTTATACCCAAGGAGATGGTAAGGGTAATAGAGGGTAAAAAATAGGATTAAATAATTAACCGGATGTAACCTTTTGGCCTTTTAAACGTTAAAAAAGCAAATGGATAATTTTCAGGACTTTTACAGGAAGCAAAATAAAAGCCTGTTTTCCTATCTGATGCGGATGACAGACGACTATTATTTATCCATGGATATAATGCAGGAGAGTTTTTTACGCTGTTTTGAGAGGTACAGGGATAAAACCCTTAATATCTCATTGCTTTACACGATAGCGCGCAACCTGTTTATTGATTTTACGCGCAGGGAAAAAAGAAAGTCGCCGCTTGAACAGGATACAGCGGATCAGAATGCGGACATTGAGAATGAATACAGGGTTAAACAGGAATACAGGAAGGTTATTAACGCAATGAAGAGGCTTGAAAAAGATGAAAGGGAGATACTGGCACTGACGCTGAACGAAGAGCTGAAATACAGGGATATTGCTTCCATAATGGGGATTAACGAAGGTAATGTTAAGATCAGGGTGCACAGGGCGCGTTTAAAACTGAGGGAATTTTTAAGTGAGGGGAATAACCATGAATGATTCTATCAGCCTGTATATTGATGATGAACTGAATCTTGATGAAAAGATAGATTTTGTAAAAAGGATACATGATGAGGAGCAGTTCTACTCTGAGGCTGTTGACCTCCTTGTGCAGGAAAGACTGCTTTGCTCTGATGTTGTTGAGGAGATACCGCAGATATCTCTTAAAGAGAAATCTAAAATATTCAATCTCCAGTTCCTGCGCCCCTATTTCAGGGTAGCGGAATTCGGGGTTGTTGCTGTGCTTCTGGTTATATTTATTGCAGTCAGGGTCCCTGTAAAAAGAGAGGTGGTTAGAGTTGAATCCGTCTCAAAGAGATTTGTTGTCTACATGCCAGATTCTCAAAATGTGCAGATTGCCGGGAGTTTTACAAACTGGAACAGTGTGCCCATGAAGATGGTCGGCCCCAGCGGTTACTGGGAGATAGAACTGGATGTGACCAGAGGAGAGCACAAATATGTATTTATAATAGGGGATGACAAAAAGATAGCTGACCCTACCATATTGTTAAGAGAAAGGGATGATTTCGGCAGCGAAAACAGTGTTATCCTGGTGGAGGCATAGGTATGAAAATAAGCCTCCTTATTTTTTCAGTATTTTTGTTATGTTCCAATGGATGCGCTGTTCAGCAGTATAAAATAGTAAATAATGAACTCCGTATCTATCTTAAGGACAATGATGCTGAAAAGGTCTATTTACATACCTCCCTTGATGAGTATGCCCCGCAGGAGGTTATAAAAGATGAGTCAGGGCTGTGGGTTTCAGTTCTTCCGGCTGATATGGAGTTTAAATATTTTTATATGATAGACGACAAAATGTTTGTTCCTGAATGCAGCATGAATGAAAAGGATGATTTTGGTTCAGTCAACTGTGTTTATATCCCCCTCCTGGGGATGCAGTGATCATCTTTCAATTCGTTTTCAGGAATTTACAGGTTTAAATTGTGAGGATAAAATGGATATAGCAAAAATTATTTTAAAGGGTCTGTTCCTGGTACTTCTACTACCTTCGGTATTAGTAGCTGATGTACTGGATGATGAACTCCCTGCAAATACCCCTGTTCAGATAAAAGAGAGGGCAAGGGAGGTTATCAACCTTGGGGTTGAAAACCAGGGGGTTATGAAGATGACTAAAGCAATGGTTCAAAACAAATTTACTGAACAGCAGATGGTCAGGGCCTATGATATTATTGGAGAGGCCAAAAAAAACGGGGTTCCTGTCGAACCTGTAATGAACAAACTGCATGAGGGTATAGTAAAGCGTGTACAGAGCCAGAACATCATCATGGCAATGGAAAAGGTTAGTAAAAGATATCAGAGCGCAGCCCAGTATGCATACAGCATGAGTGACAGTGAAGAAGAGACTGATGCGCTGACAGGAGATATTGCTGAATCACTTGCTGCCGGTATGACAGACAATGATATAGAAATGATAGGCGAGATGCTGGATCAGGCTCAGATTCAACCAAAAGAAAAATCACCGCTTAAAATGCAGACCCTTGCTACAGTAAAGACTATGACGCGTACAGGTGCAGGGTCAACATCGGTTGTAAATACTATAAGGGCAGCCCTTAAAAAGGGTTATGATCAGGGTAAAATGAAGGGTCTTGAAAAGGCATTTGTCAATCAGGTAAGAGGGAATCATAACCCTTCAGATATAGCTGAGGCCTTGACCAGAGGGATAAAGGCGGGTGTATCACTGGATGAAATGGGTCGGCAGGGCTATATGAATTCTGCCGGATCAGCAGGCGCTGGCGGTTATGGGACTGGTTATGGGGCAGGTAATGGAGCGGGCATGGGCGGCGCAGGAGGCATATCCGGCGGTTCCGGTTCCGGAGGCATGGGCGGTTCAGGACATGGTTCTGGCGGAGGTGGCGGTAGAGGTGGAAGATAGAGAAATCTATAGATATCGTGATTAATATGCCGCCCAGATGTGGCTGATATATTAATAGAAAACATACCATCAAAAAAATAAAGCCCCGTGGGAGCGGCATTTATTCAAGTGAATAAAACAATGGTGGAAATAACTGTAGGGGCGAATAATTATTCGCCCCTACAAATGTTCTATAACCTGGTCTTTAGATTTATTTCACAATATTTTGAACAGTAATGAACTAAAAAATCAATTCCCACCTGGCCCTGGTGATGGGGGAGATGGATATCCGCTCCCATCAGGTATACCGTCACCGGAGTTGGGTGCAGGCCCCGGCCCGTTTCCTGCATTGGCAGGTGTAAAGGCAAAAATCGTAAACATTGAAATTACAAAAACCATAATCATCTTTTTCATTTTGCTCCTCCATTATAAGTTATTAATAAAAGCCAGGAGTATCTCCTGGCCATTTTGATGAATCGTTGTAATATAAGCTGACAAGAGTAAGCCGCTATTTACAAGATCCATCGCGTTTCTGTATCCTGTCCCTGGTCATATCCCCTGTACCGCTTTTTACTGCTGTGCCCTTGTTTGTATTAAGGCGTGACTGTGTCCGTATCTTTGTCTGGCTCTTAATCTGACTCTGGGTAACAGCCCCTTTACCCATTGACCCGGAATACATTTTCCCATTTCCACCCTTTCCGCCTGCAAAGACAAAAGAAGAAAACATAAAAACTGCTGCTGTTGAAAATACCAATAATTTTTTCGTCATTTTTAGACCTCCTTGATCTCTATTCGGCACAGGATATTTGTCTGTACCTGTAAAAGCTTTATTCTGGCTATATAACGAATGAAGTTCTGAAAGGTTACAGACTTTTTCTGGGTCGAACCTGATGGATGATTTTAGTTTAATTTTCTTGACACATATTAACACCCGGCCTATGTTCATAACCATATTATCGGTGTTCCTATCACAGAATAAATAAAATCAAATCAGGAGGGTTACATGATGAAAAGGGTACAGAAATGGGCCATTGTAGCAGGTTTGTTTATGACTATTGGGTTCAGCGCTTCTTATGCCTCTGCTCAAACCGAATGCACACGGGATAATTTAAAGGCCATCACAGGCCAGTTTTTAGCATCCATTGAATCGCACAAACCAGCGGACGCTCCCCTTGCCTCAAATGCAAGGTATACAGAAAACGGCTTAGATGTGGCAACAGGCAAGGGCACATGGGAGACAGCAGGAAAGGTGATCTTTAAACGAACAATGGTGGATACCAAAAAATGTGGTACACACACCCAGACTATTATCGAGGAAAACGGCAAGCAGATCCTTTATGGTATAAGGCTCAAGGTGGAAAAAGGCAAGATATCAGAGATAGAGGCCATTGTTGTGAGAGGCAAAGAGGTACTTGATACCAAGGCCATAATGGATACAGTAAATCAGGACTGGGAAGACCCCCTTCCGCCCCAGCAGCGCAGCTCCCGCCTCGCAATGATAGCGGTAGCAGATGATTATTTTGAACTGTTCGTAAAGGATAAAAAGCGTGTGGTATCTGACCTGGCCTATTCAGGCTTCTGTGACAGATGGGAGAACGGCGCAATAACAACAAAGGGTGGCATGAACCAGAATGTTATAATGCCCAAGCATGACTGCTCACCAGAGGGTTTTGCCGACATGACCGAAACCCATGGCAAGAGACGCTTTCTTGTGGATGAGGAGACAGGTGTTGTTGTTGCCTATATGCTCTTTAATAATTCATGGCCTGATTTCCATATGTTCAAAATTAATAATGGCCTTGTTGTATGGATCCAGGCATATTTTGAATACAGCAAGACATATAAGACCATGGGTTGGCCTGATGAGCCTGCGTGCGAATAATTAAGATGGTCGGGGATAAACCCCAATGTTGTTGGATTAAAATTATTGATCGTCATTCCCCGACTTAATCCTGTTTAAAGCGGATGTTGACATTTTACACGTTTTTAGGGAGCAATAAAAAATGAAAGTAAAGGTTGAGTTTACCGCTACACTGCCCATTAAAATATTAAAAATAAAGAAATGGCATGTTGCTTCATGCCCTATTCTGGATGTTTTTTCACAAGGTGACACAGAAAAAATTGCCAAAAAGAACCTTTCAGAAGCTCTATCTTTATTTTTCAGGTCTTGCTTTGAAAGAGGCACACTTGATGCTGTTTTAAAACAATGTGGTTTCAGTGTTACAGAACCCGAAAACTCCCAAATAGAACAGAAAAGCAGTATTGTAGATAGAGAGGATTACATAAATATACCGATACCCTTTCTTGTTACTCAAAACCCACAAGCAGAATGTCACGTATAACACCAGTAAAATGGAAAACCCTTGAATGTATTTTTTTAAAAGATGGTTTTCTATTTGAAAGACAAGAAGGTGACCACCGTTCCTATTCTAAGAAAAATGTATTAAGACCGATTGTCATTCCTTCATATAACGAAATTGATGTTGATATAATTAAAAGCAATATGAGAACAGCCGGAATGACAAGATAACGATACTTTGAATTATTAATAAAATGTAGATGATTCTTGTATCTTTTTTATACCTTTAAACAAGCCTATCTGCACCCCTTTTAAACTATTTCCTGAATAAAGGGTATCAATCGGGTAACAGCCTAATAATCTGCTTAATACTGGAATATAACTTTCTGCTTACTTTTCTTACTTAATGATTTTTAAACTGCTTACTATGTGCTTACTTTTAGATTCAGGGAAATAAAAAAGGGTTAAAGCAAAAATGCTGAAACCCTTGTCTTTATGGTGCCTAGGACGAGACTTGAACTCGTACGGGACTAGGTCCCGAGGGATTTTAAGTCCCTTGCGTCTACCAATTCCGCCACCCAGGCAATTATAAAGGGCTTTTTTAATAATATGATGGAGTTATGTCAAGCTATATTTGATATCGTCTAAATTCTTTTCATCTTTGAACATTGAATCTTAGATCTTTGAGCTTTCACCTTTGAGCTTTCAGCTTTGAGCCTTGAGCTTATCTTAAATACACCGGGTTGGTAAATATCCAGGGCCGCCATCCGAAAACAGAGACATACTTATAGACCTCCACCCTGTAGACACCCTTTTCCTTTACACGGTATACCGCCTCCATGCCACGATGTTTATAAACCGTTTCACCATTCCTTATAACCCTTATCTCTCCCTTTGATGGGAGTTCAATGACAAGGTTTCCCGTGCTCCTGAATTTATCTTCCTCACCCATCAGGAGGTCTGAGCCATCATCAGACAAAAGATAGAATTTAAAACCCCTTGCAGGGGCCAGCCTGTCATTAGCAATAAATAGCCGCCCTGCCTTCATGGCGTCATATATATCGGTCTTTGCAGCGTTAAAATCCTTATAAAAACGTTTTTTAAGAAATATATGGATATTAATGGAATTAAGCAGAAACCCATATGAGAGAAATGTTGCCCTGACAAACCAGAGTTTAAACACGGTCCCGTGTGCATCAGACCCGCCAACAGCAACAACCTTTCTATTCTGGCAGAGTTTATCCCAGTAGCTTAAAGTTTCACGGCTTGGCCCTTTAAGGGCCAGTACCTTGAAACAGATATGAAACAGGCCATGGAATACAGATTTTATACGCTCCTTCCATCTTGATGAAAAATTCCAGATACATATGCCGGTAAAACCTGTCACTGAAAGGTCATGCCACCTGTAGGCAATGGATTTTTCCATGAAGGGCATGCCCTTTTCAAAGGGGTGTGCCATAAAACCGAAACCTCCCTGTTCATTTACCATGTCTATCACCTTCTGGGGAGATGCATCTTCATTATCAGGTATGGCCTTTATGTCATATGCAAGGTAATGGTGGCTATCTTTACCTATCTCAGCCCCTATAAGAAGAGCAAATGGCCCGGTTCCATAGAGCCCCTCATCATCAAGACTGAAATTCTCATTCATATGACCGTGATCATTGAAACAGATAAAATCGATCCCGTTTCTGGCTGCCTTTTCAGCTATTTCAGTATAACTGCCCCTGCCATCAGAATGGCTTGAGTGAACATGTATGTTACCCACATACTCATGATTGAACATAAGAAGATTCCCCGGATCCTATTCAAATTTCTTAAGCGCCTCAATTCCCATTTTCATGGGTTTATATATAGTAAATAGAGTTATTGCAATCACAAGAATAAATGAGCCTGAAATCATTACCCATTCCCCGGATGTAATTGACCTCTTGTAGAGATCCGCGCTGAAAAAGATGTATACAGGCCCTGCCTCAAGCATGATGATAACAGACATGTAAATAGCGCTTAAAATCATGTAAACAAGCCCGCCGAAACCTGTTGAGACCTGTGTGATATTCTCATATTTGAATCTTGGATAGAGGGCGCCCAGGCCTATACCAAGAGATACAATGGCAAACACGCTGAAAAACATGGTGACCGAGGAGAGGATCATCATGAATGTTGAAACATCAAGAAGCCGGTTGGTTGCAATTATGAGTATCTCACCCAGTGCAAGCATAGGGAAAATATAGATAAGGTATTTTCCTACAAGGAATCTTTTTATGGAGAGAGGCGATTTTCGTATGATCCAGAAAGAGCTCCCCTCAGCACTCACAGCAGGGAACACAAACCTTACAGATATGGATGCAAGCACAAAACTGGCTAAGCCAAGGTTTAAAAAGGCCACTGTGTTTTGCAGAAAGTCGAGCCTTATGGCGCTTCTTTCAAGGGGGAGGACACTGAAATTATACAGATAGACCGCAACAAGGGCACCAAGGAGCAAAAGCTGAGACCACTGGGTATTGTCCCTGAAAAATATACGCACATCCTTCTCAAGTATCGCCCCGGTATCATCTCCCATTGGTTTTTTCATCACCCTTACAGCCATATCAAGAAACCCCTTCCCGGCCCTTCTCCTCTTTGCCTCCTGTGATTTTGAGAAACCGTTAAAATAGACTGAACCTGCAACCCATATATTGATCACCATAAGTGCAAGGGCTGTTGACCATAGCAGCATTATATTAAAAAGGTTACTCTCTCCTGCCCTGCGGCTTATATGGCTCCATAGCACATCGGTGATCCAGTTTGTGGGCAGAAACGGGTGGTCAGGGGCCTCAAGCACACTCACATACTGCATTATGCTGAAAAAGGCATCAGGGTCAACCAACCGCTCAGGTCTGATGAGCCTGAACATCAGGTAAAGGGTTATTACAGCAAAGACCATGAATATCATGATAATGTCCCTTGTCTTCTGGGCAGGGAATATGCTTACCATGATTACAGTAATAAAGATACCTGCTGCCGAGGCAATGATGGAGAGGGCTAGCCCCAGGTGAAACAGGTCAAAATAGAATAAAAATCCCGGTTTAAATACCCATCCATAGGCCATCATGACAGGGAGCCCGAATATGATCACCATCCATGAACTGTCAAACAGGGTAAAGATCACCCTGCTGATAAAGACCTCTCCAAGGCTGGCAGGCGATGAGTGGCACAGCTCAAGATCATTTGAAAGATAGAGATTGGAAAGTGAGGTAATGATATTGCTGAATACAAGCAGGCTGAAAAAGGTCAGAAAGACCATTGAAAGAAGATAATTAGCCAGTATATCGCCTATGATCTCTGTTGATCTGAAATAGGAAAGCACCCGTGATGACAGCACAAACATGAGAGTCCAGAAAATAAGCCCCACTGCAAGCATAACAAGAGCCTTTTTCCTGGCACCAGGTTCTGCTGAGGAGATACTGTTCTTTAAAGCCAGTATCCTTACACTAAGAAGCAGAAAGAGATTTTTCATGTGCGAGCATTGCCCCTTCTGTAAGTTTTAAAAATACATTCTCAAGGCTGCCGTCCACACCGGCCTTTCTTTTAAGCTCATCCGGGCTTCCAATAGCTATTATTTTACCAGACTGTATTATTGCCACCTCGTCACAGATTTCCTGGGCAATATCAAGTGAATGGGTAGAGACAAAGACAGTCTTGCCCCTGTCTGCCTCATTTCTGAATATATCCTTGACCAGCCTTGCGCCCCTTGGGTCAAGCCCTACCATGGGTTCATCAACTATCAGCACCTTCGGGTCATGCAGCAGGGCAGAACACATGACAAGCCTCTGTTTCATGCCATGTGAATAGCTCTCAACCAGTTCATCAGACCAGTGGCTTAGCTCAAAGATCTCAAGGAGTTCCATAATCCTCTTGTCAGGATCCATAACCCCTTTCAGGCCGTAAAGCCCCCCTATAAAGCGAAGGAACTCAATACCTGTGAGCTTTTCATATATGAATGGCCTGTCAGGTATAAAACCTGTTATCCTTTTTATCTCCTCCGGGTATTCGTTTAGATCCATATTATTGATGATGATCCTGCCCTCTGAAGGCTGTAGAATACCTGCCATCATCCTCAGGGTGGTAGTTTTTCCTGCGCCGTTTGGCCCCAGGAATCCATAGATAATACCCTCCCGCACCTTGAGGCTGACATTGTCAACAGCCCTTAAACCTTTGTACCTCTTTGTAAGGTTGGTAAGTTCAATTATATTCAAAGTCTATTACCTCGATAGCAAGTTTTCCGATTACAGCCATGATCTCTACCTGTTTATCTATATTCCCCCTTAAAAGGGTTATATGCGAAACATCCGCAGGAAACTGGTTCATGGTGGGGTCAATTGTAATCCACTCCCCTGTATATACCTCGACCCATGCATGATAATAAAAATTTTCCCTTGTATACACAAGGCCTGTTGATATCCTTGCAGGGATACCAACAGCCCTTAAGAGGGCAGTTAATAGGATTGCATGCTCATTGCAGTCGCCTGTCATTGTCTCAAGCACCTCTGTTGCGCTGGGGATACTTATAACAGGCCGCTTTTCTATGTTGGTATAGACCCATTCCATCATCTTTTGGGAAAGGATAACAGGGTCTTTAATATTTCCTGCTATCTTCTGTGCTTTACTGATAATTGCATCCTCATCACTCTCAATATTGTATTCAGGGGCAAGATATTTTTTCATATCTGGCTCTTCAACTGTATAGGGAACCCTGTAACCGGCCCTGAAGGGCCCCTCTTCTACTGTAACACTCAATATACCATTTATGTATTTCTGTCTTTCTCCTGAAATGTCTGCAAGGTCAAATCCTGTATCTTCAATGCCTTTAAGCCGGATTGTAAGCCCTTTTAATCTTTTTGTGTCAGGAAGTTTTTTATCCGTGCGCACAACAGTAACTTCATAGAAGTCTTCTACCCCATCTTCAATATTTAAAGGCGCATTGGCAGGGCTGGATTTTACCATTGTTAACCCCATTATACTCTGCTCTTTAAGAATATCACCATTCATATCGAACCAGAAATTGAGCCTGGCGCCCATGACCTCCCCTTCTACCATGAATGTATCATACTCAATATTATTAATTTTGATTTTTTCTCTTGAAATAACTTTAAAGGTGGCCTGCCTTTGCATCATGGTTGCCGGATCAAAAAATGTCGTATTAAAACTTTCACCAGGAACAGGTTTAATATTTCTAAACATATGATCAAGTCCGCTGCTTATTACAGGTGTCTCATTCAATCTTATCTCCTTTACTTTACCTCTTCTACCTGTTCCGGTAGTTATTTTAAGCAGATTCCCCTCGACCTTTCCCGTGATCCTGTAATTTATGACACCCGAATTCATCTTGAAAAAGAAATTTTTAAGTCGGAAACTCTCATCTACACTGGCCTGTGTAATGGTGTAAAGCCCCTTTTCAAAACCCATAAGGTTCAGTTTAAGGAACAACTCATCCTGTATGTAGTAACCCCCTTCAAAGGGTTTAAGGGCGGTTACAGCATACCCTACCTTTTTATTATTAAGAAATATCTCCTTCCAGTCCTGTCTTGCCTCACCGGCCTTAACATTAATAGCAGCAGACTGAACAGGATCATTGTAAAGGTAGTGTTTCCTAAAAAGGATGGAGAGCATCACTACCCAGAAAATTACAATCAGTATGCCTGTAAGATTTAAAATGTTTCGTTTCTTTCCGATCATATTAGTACTGTATTTCATAAATTCAATGTCATATGAAATATAACGTTATCATTCACCACGGAGGACATCCGCCTTCGCTGAATCTATAGCGGGACAGGCGGAGAGCACGGAGAAAAGCTTTATAAATAAATCTCCGTTCTCTCCGTGGTTAAAAATATATTATCGTATTTCCTTATAATATATGCGTATAATGATGTGAGTCAAGGCGGTATTCTTTTCTTCTTTAACAGGGCCTGAATGCAAAAGGCTAAATTTCATATCCCGCTTTTTCAACCAGACTGCGTGAATTCGCAAGCATTTTAGATAAAAAACCATCAGGTAGCCCTGCGCCCTTTATAACCTTCTCTGCAAAGGCATCTGTTATAATATTCCCAGGTTCATGGCAGTCTGAATCAAGAACCATTTTAGCGCCATTTTCCAGAGCAAGCCTTGCCACATGACCGTTTGTAAGGCTGTGGCCTGACCTTGATGTTATCTCAAGAAAAACACCCTTTTCTGCTGCAAGCATTACCTCTTCAGGTGTTATTAAACCTGGATGAGCCAGTATATCAATGCCCGCCTCTATACCTGCGAGGTTTGTACCGGGAGCAACCGGTTCCACAATGGTCTCACCATGCAGAACGATTATTTTTGCGCCCAGAGCCCTTGCCTCTCTAACAAGGCCGGCAATCAAAGGTGGAGGGACATGGGTAATCTCTATACCGGGTATGACAGTAACAGACTGTGCCCTGTTCAGTTCATTCGCAACCCTGATTATCCTAGGGATAGTAAAATCCACATTTGACTGGTCAGCATGGTCAGTTATAGCTATAGCCCTGTAACCTGCTGCCTCATATCTTCTTGTAAGCTCCGCAGGTATAAGCACACCATCGCTGAATATTGAATGTGAATGAAGGTCTATCATCATTTTTTACATCTTGTATTTGCCGAAGTCTTCGGGATTGAGGTTTTCAAGTATCTCCTGCCACTTCTTGCCCTCTTCGGTCTTTACCTCAGGTTCAGCACTCATAAGATCAATATGCCTTGACTTGTCTATAACCTCTTCAGAGACAAAAATCGGGGCATTTACCCTTAGTGAAAGGGCCAGTGCGTCACTAGGCCTTGCATCTACCTGCATCAGGCCTCCATTATGAGCAATGTGAATAAGGGCATAGTAGACATTATTTTTAAGATCGCAGATCTCTATCTTTTCAACCTTTACATCAATCATATCGAGTATATTTTTTAATAGGTCATGGGTCATGGGTCTGTCAAAATCTATCTTTTCCATCTTGCTGGCTATGGCTGTAGCCTCCATAAGCCCTATCCATATGGGCAGTGTCTTTTCACCATAGACCTCTTTCAGAATAACAATCGGACTGTTCGTTATCGGGTCCATTGTCAGCTTGGATATGGTCATTGGTTTAAACATTATTGTCTCCCTTGAAATTATTTTGTTTTCAGGTTAATCATATTCTTGTACATAGTATTATGTTTGTCAATATAACTTTATTTTATGACCAATATGATAAACATGTTTAAAGGAGAAACAACACCGTGCCATGAATAAATTAATCAATAATGATAACTTCCCCTATTTTTTTGATTATAAACCCGGTCTTTTCCTGTGGTGGTTCTTCTATCGTCTTGTTGGAAGGGTCAAGCTGGATGAAAACTTCAAGAACTCCTTGAGGGCAATGCAGAAGGAAGGGACTATCGTTTATGCAATAAAACATAAAGGGCTCCTTGATTTCCTGCTATACCATTTCACCCTTAAAATGAGGAGCCTCCCATACCCCAGGATAGCCTTTGGTATGGACCTTTCACTGATACTGCCCGCATTGACACTGATAAAGGTAACTTTGTCACGCATATCCGCATTTCTGCGCTCAGGAAGGGATCAAAATCCATTTGATTCCCACTTTTATGAAAATGCTTTGCGAAGAAAAACCCCTTCGCTTGTTTCACTCCTTGACCCGGCTGGTTTTCTCAAATCATTTATCTATTCTGAGACCGATAATCTTTTTTTTCTAATAGAGCAGCAGAAAAAAACAGCTACACCCATATTCATTGTCCCACAGCTTATCCTCTTTAAACGATCCCCTGAAACACAAGGATTCAGGCTGAAGGACATATTTTTCGGTTTCAAGGATAACCCGAGTACATTAAGGAAGGTAATACTTTTTTTCAGGCACCCTAAATCGACCTTCATAGATTTTGCAGAACCAATTAATCTTAAAAGTTATCTGGAGGATCAGCCTGAAGGGGTATCTACTGACCAGATAAGCCTGGAACTTAAGGATGAGCTGATAAGGAGGATAGACAGCCAGAAGAGGATAATCCTTGGCCCTATCATGAAATCACGTCAGCAGCTCAAGGAGATTGTCCTTAAAGACAGTGAGATAACCGCCCTGATAGACAAGATCGCCGGCAATGACAGGAAAAAGATCAGGGCAAAAAGAAAAATGGCAGGAAAGTACTTTGACGAAATAGCTGCGGATTACAACAGCTCATATGTAAGCCTTTTCCGTGTAATCCTGAAGTGGCTCTGGAAAAAGATTTTTAATGGCATTGATACGGTCCCATCAGAGCTTGCGGTTATAAGGGAATGGGCAAGAAAGGGGCCACTCATATATGTACCGTCACATAAAAGCCATGTTGATTATCTGGTGCTGAATGATGTTCTCTATGACTTTAATATGCATATCCCGAGGATCGCAGCAGGCCAGAACCTCTCATTCTGGCCAATGGGCTATATATTCAGAAAGTGCGGTGCATTCTTTATCAGGCGATCATTTCAGGGTGCAAAACTCTATTCAGAGGTCTTTTCACGTTATATAAAGGCCCTGCTCCAGGATGGTCACCCTATCCAGTTCTATATAGAGGGGGGAAGAAGCAGGAACGGCAAACTGGTTCAGCCAAAAACAGGTTTTTTATCCATTTTGATGGATGCCTATGAACAGGGTTACTGTAAAGACCTGATATTTGTCCCAACATCGGTGCTCTATGACAGGGTGGTTGAGGAGGGGTCATATCTGAAAGAGCTGAGCGGGGCACAAAAGGAGAGCGAGAATTTCAGACAGGTGATAAAGGCGCGGCGGTTTCTTAAAAGCAGCTACGGCAGGATATATATCCGTTTTGATAAACCCTTTTCCATTAAGGAATGGATGCAGGAGCAACCATCTGGTGATTCACACAGGGATCAGCTTGCTGCCGGCATAGCCCATTCCATTAACAGTGTAACGCTCATTACCCCGCTGGCAATTGTAAGCACTGCAATCCTGACTTCACACAGAAAAGGGTTTTACATGCCGGAACTCAGGAAAACAATTGAACTCTTCATTTACCTTGCAAAAAGGGTAAACGCCCCGGTATTTGAGGGGCTTATTGATATTGATAATTCCATAAATGAGGCAATTGCCTTGTTAACAGAGTGGGGGGTTATTGAACTGGTTAATGACCCACAGGGAGGTGAAAATCCATTTTACTTTATTCAGGATGATAAAAAACTTGAGCTGGAATATTACAAAAATACCATTATCCATTTTTTTATAGACTATTCCTTTGTAGCAATATCCCTGCTCAGCCAGTCAGATGAAGATACAAGCCCTGGAGTAGCCCTCTCTGTATTCAATTTTCTGTCAGACACCTTTACCAATGAGTTTCTTTTTGCTTCTGCCCTGAAACCGGCAGAGAGGTTTAATTCAGTAACAGCCTCTTATATTGAAAAAGGTTTTATCAGAGATATCCCTGAAACCTGTAGATTCAGGGTGACAAGGGCAGGGTTTGACAGGCTTCCATCTATTGCTGCCCTTGCTAAAACCTTTATTGAATCATACTGGATAGCCGCAAATGTTATCATGAAGGGGAAGGATACAAAGATATCAGGAGAAAACCTCCTTAAAGAGACTATATCCACAGGGAAAAAATATTATAATTCCGGGGTAATAGATCATATCGGTTCAGTATCCCGTGTCAATTTCCAGAATGCCATTGCCTATATTAATAAAAACATACTGCCTGCTGAAAGGGCTAAAATAGATGATATGGTTACAGATGATATTACCCTTTCAGGGTTTATCAAAAAACTCCATTCTTTTGGCAAGGTTAGCGCATAAGTTATTTACTGTTTTGTTTTTACTCTTTCTTTTTAAAGGTGAGGATCTTTCCGGGTTTTTTATCATTGTTACTGTTTCCAGTATCATTGTCTGCCTCGTTTCCCTCTAACCGGAGAGGTTCTATCTTTTCAAGACGCATGCTATTACCGCCCATTGTAAAAACCTCACCATTTATATACTCCTCACGCAGAATCCATGTGATAACCTGGTGGGGTATTGTTAAAAGGAGAAATGTCACCTGGTACCAATCCTTTTTAATATCTGGCTCTATTCGCTCTATCCTGGCGTATACCCCGGGCTCATCCTTGAAGTATACCAGGACAAGATCACCTTCAATATTCATGTTAAAAAATACCTCGATTCTAATTCGATCATTATATCCTCAACACCACCCGTCATTCCAAGGCTTGACCGTGGAGTCCAGTTTTCATTACCCAAAACCAATTTACATAATGATTATTCATTAACCATATCCGCTTTTCATTCATAACAGTTTTACAGGCCAAGTAAAGTAAAAATATAACATTAATGCCATCCTTTTCTCCTGTATGGACAAAGTTATTATTCTGAAATGTCTCAGCGGTTTTACCAACCACAAGCAGGATTCCATTTGGCTTTAGATGTAAAGCAGCGGTTTCAATGGCCCTGTTCAGGTCATTATATGTGGCCATGTAATCTATGCTGTCTGGTATTGCAACAACATCGAACATGCGGCCAAGCCTTATATCCCGCATATCACCTTCAATATACTCAATATCAGGATGAAGCGCCCTTGCCATTGAAAGCATCCCCTGGCTCAGGTCCACACCTGTAATTGTAAAATGCTTTTTAAAAACCCTGTCAATGCCACCTGCGCCGCTCCCAAGGTGCAGCATTGTTAAAGGCGTAAACGGACAATGGCTTTTAATCAGAGATACATAGTGACCCGCCTCATCTTCATATTCATCCGGGTCAGAAAGCAGACCATCTACCCAGGCCAGTTCATTATATGTAATCCATTCTGATGTCATAATTTCATTTATCCTTACTATTTAGTGTCCATTATAAACTGTCGTTTTTGGATTTTCATCCTCCTTAGCAGTGCTACTGCGGATGATAGGCAAGCGGTCAGCCGTCAGCATTCAGCTTTCAGCTTTCAACAAAAGGCATTCAAAACAAAGAGTTGGCTGACTACTGAAAGCCCCATCCAGATTTTACCTCTTTCTGGATGGACACCATTTATATTTTGTAGGGGCGGTACCCCCGTGTCCGCCTAATTGTATAGCATAATAACCTTTTATGTAGGGGCGGTACCCCTGTGTCCGCCCGGTTTTTTAATTCGGGTTCTCAAGTATCCGCATATCAACAAGAATATCCTCGATTTCTTGTGGACCTTTTACGCGATATGCCATTAACCCCATTTCCCTGGCGCTGTTTATATTGAGTTCATTATCGTCGAAAAAGAGAACTGATGCAGGATGGCAGCCAAGACTGCTTAATACATGTTCAAATGCATCTTTGTCAGGTTTGAGTTTACCCATTTCATGAGAGGCAAAGTGGTAATCGAGCATCTTTTCAATGCCCATCTCTTTCATAAGGCGTGGCCAGTGCAATTCATTTGAATTACTGAAACAGGCAAGAGTTTTGTGGCTTAATCTATTAAGGAGATCCGGTACGCCCGGATATAACCCGCTTGGCCAAAGAGTAAAGTTATCAATAAACTCTTCGATTCCAACAGGCAAATTCATCTCTTTAATAATATCAGTAGCGAATTGCCTGGCGGTGGTATCTCCTTTTTCAAAAGAACGCACTGAAGGAGACCGTAACCATGCCTCCCACATTTCGCTTTCATTATAAATATTTTTCGTCCATTTGATCATGGTAGGAACACCTGTTAGTTCAACCAGAACCCCGCCTAAATCAAATAGAATAATTTCTATAGTATTCATAATACTTTTGTTCCTTATTTTAAATTGCAAAACCTTCCTAACAAAACTCTATCGATTAAATGTATGTTGGGCTGATTACCTAGCCTGACTGATAGCGTTTTCTTACGAAAAACTTAATTCCCAGCAGCCTTTCAGTTAAAAGCGAGTCATTATTGTTTTATTTTATTCATGAAATTTCCATACATCGTGAATAAGGAAATTATCGAAGGTCTTGATTTGGTCTTTGAGTATCTCCTCGCTTGTCATATTAGGACGTATATCAAAGTAATAGACCCCATCTAAAGGATTAAGTTTGATTGTGTATCCTTTGAAATGCCCTGGTAAAAATGTAGCATTGATTCCATATTTTCCTTCCTCGCCTTTTCTTTGGACATCATTTAGAAAAATTGCAAAGTGCGGTGTATTTGTGTCAGTAAGTTTGTTATATAGAAATTTATCAATGAATATTTTATCGACTCGATCTTTGCTTGATGTTTTAACAGAGCCAATAGCTTTAGTGATATCATCAACCTTGATTATCAAGTCATGTTGGTAGCTCATGGTGAATGCTACATCGCCATTAATTTTGACAGGAACAGAAATAGTTCCAGATGTAACATTAATGCCTACTTCCTTTATAATTAAACGGATAAAATGTTCAAAAAGGTCTCCATTAATCTTTCTGGCAGTGTTTGATCTGTTGGCTGGAAGTGCATCTAACGCTGCACCTATTGACTGCTGACAGGTGTAAATATAGTTATTCAATAATTTTCTGTTTTTTTCCAGTTTTGACTCTTGGCTCTTAATGTTACATAGAATATTTTTAAATGCTTTTTGACATGATTCAAAATCTTCAAATGAAAGCATAAGATTGCTATTTATTGGTCTTGTAACATTATATGTGCCATCCTGTTTATATTGAAAGAACCTATAATGAGTCTCGTTTCTCGAAACAATAACTGCCTGTAATTCTGTTTTTATAAACTCCAAATACAGCAGGCAAAAATCTGTGTAATCCGATATGGACTGAAAATTCTCTTTATCTGTTGCCCTTTTTAAAATGTTTTTTAGTTTCATCGAATAGAATTCCTTCTGTTTTCATTTTCCCTGTCGATGGTTACCCATTCGTCTATTGTTTTATATGGAACCCTTTCTAAACGTTGTATGGCCCATTCATTATACTCATGAGATAGATCACAGCCGAGCCATCTTCGTCCCAATTGTTCAGCAACAACAATGGTTGTGCCAGATCCCGAAAACGGATCAATGACAAGATCATTTGGATTAGAAGAAGCTAATACCAACTTTCGCAACAGCTCTTCTGGTTTTTGAGTAGGGTGTGGTGTTTTTTCTTCCATACCATTACAAGTAGTCGGAACCTCAATAATATCTTTGGGCTTCGCTCCTTTTGGGTGTGGAAACCAAATGTCATTACGTTTGCCGTTGTTACCATACTGGCTTGTCTCAGCCTGTGGATGAGATGGATACTTTAGTGTATGTCTACTATATGGGATTCGTACATCATCTATATTCATAGTGAACTGAGAACTTTTTCTGAGATGAAGAATGCTTTCATGTGACCTCCCCCAATCTTTGCCCAGGTTGGCTTTATTCTTATAATACCAGATTATCCACTTGCACCCTTTAAAATATTTCATAGAAGGGTGTTTCAGATCAGCCAAAATTTCTGAAAAACCACAGATATATAATGTTCCCGATTTTTTTAAGACGCGAGATGACTCACTAATCCATTGCATAGACCATTCGATATATTTTTCCTGGCTTTCAAATTTATCCCAATCGGCTTTATTGATGTTGTATGGTGGGTCTGCAAAGATGAGATCAACAGTTTCACTTGAAAGACTTTTTAACCATTCGATACTATCTCCTTCATATAAAATGTTATCTTTACACTTATAAACAGGATAGAAAGTGGTACAATTTTGCAATGGTAAAAACTCACCTCGTGTTGGGATTTCAAAAAGAAGTGGTTGCATTATTTCTTGTTTCAGTTTTTTAACAGGCATTAATTGTCCTTTTAACTTCAATACACAATTGGTTTACCAGCTCTGGTTATCTTTACATTTTGAATGTTATATTAAAAGACGAATTGGATATTTCCAATTAAAAGTTTTTTAGCGTTAAAGAGTTGGAATAATAACTGTTTGCATTTTATTTATCAATCATAAATACTCCTGATTTTTATGAAGAAAATCATTTCTCACGCAAAGTCACAAAGCCCACAAAGTTAAGAAACATAAAAATATTATGTAAAAAGCATTTGATTTTCTTAGTGTCCTTTGCGTCTCTGTGTGAGATATTGCTTTAATTGCTTTTGCTTTTCGCCTTAGCTTGACGCCAATGCGCCTGCGCGGAAATGTCGCACTATGCATCTTAAGTCAACAGTATTGAGAGTAAATCCTTCCCTTACGAAAATCACAGAACTTAACATTTTAAGAATACTCGGTATTATATTTATTTCTTTGTGTACTTAAGTTGACTCCAGTTTTTTACTCTGTGCTCTCCGTCTCATTAAATTGTTGAAGTGGCAGGCTAAAATTGAACCGCAAAGACGAAAAGGGCGCTAAAAAAACAAAAATTATGTTCTTTGGTTTTATCATAGTCTTTTGCTGAAAGCTGAACGCTGATGGCTGACCGCTTGAAGCCAAGAGCCTACAACCCCTTTTCAACACATATCTGGAGCAGCACTCCAATATGGTTTTCCATGGCTTTTGCGGCCTCTTCAGGGTTGCGGTTTTTAATTGCCTCGAATATGGTTATGTGCTGATCAAAGGTCATTTCATCCAGTTTCTGATCCTTTATAAGGGTAGGGAAGGCGAGATTCATGCCGTAATACAGTACATCATAAAAGCTCTTCATAAGGTGCACATGAACTATATTTTTTGCTGCATAGGCGATATTCATGTGAAAGCTCAGTTCATTATCAAGGTCCCTTTCGAGGCTGTCCCTTGCATCAAGTAGCCTGTTAAGGCTCTGTTCTATTATCTTGATATCCTCTTCAGTGGCCCTCCTTGCTGCCAGCGCTGCGCTGCTTGATTCAAGCACAAGCCTTACCTCAAGGAGGTCAACAATGGTGAAATCCTGGCCGTTCAGTAACTGTAAAAGGGGTTTTTTATTCTTTCGGGTATCTTCCCCCATCACAAATGTCCCGACACCCCGTCTACTTTCTATTAACCCCTGGTCAATAAGTTTCTGGATGGCCTCCCTTACAGTCGGTCGCCCAACATTAAGCATCTGGGCCATTTCCCTTTCTGAGCTGAGTTTTTCCCCTGAACGTATTTCACCCCTGTAAATCATGTCCCTGATCTGTGAATAGACCTTGTCAGACACCTTTACTGATCTGATTGGCTTAAGCATATCTTCCTCAAATGGTTTTAACTGGTATTACCACGTTACCAATTTCAGGTCAATCGAAATTCTAACAGGGAGCTTTATTGCTGTAACCTCTATAATTCCTTGACTAATCAAAATCTGGCCGGTATTATTCAAAAAACCTTGTGTAATCTTACCGCATTACCACAAAGGATAAAATAAAGACTATGTGATATTGTTTATCATTCTTAATAAAAAGATCAACCAGGGAGGAAAACAAGAATATGAGCGCCAATGAAATGAAAAAAATGTGCACTGATGAGGCAGGAAAAGAGTATGTGCTTCAGGGCAACATGGCATTTGCAGTCGGCTGTGTTAGATCAGGTATACACGGTGCTGACGGATATCCGGGTACACCCAGTACAGAGGTTATAGACAGGGGTTTAAGTGAAGTCCAGGATATGATCAATGTGGGCTGGTCTGTTAATGAGGCTGTTGCAGTGGGCGTGGGTTTTGGTTATACCCTTGCAGGCGCTGATGTTGTTGTAACCATGAAGATACCAGGGCTCTTTCAGGCAGGTGACCTGTTTACCAGCGCATCATTTTTTCAGGATAAGAGGGGCGCTCTTATCTATTATATAGCAAGTGATTTCACACCCAGCTCAACACAGCATCTTGTTGATCCAAGATACCTGTTCAAGACATGCATGCTCCCTGTTATTGAACCAAGGACACACCAGGAGATGATGGATGCGCCAGGCCTTGCAGCAGATATTGGCAGAAAATACAATACCCCTGTTGTTATCCTTGCAAGCAGCGGCCTTTGCCACAGTGAAGGTCTTGTAAGGCTGAATGAGATTAAAAAACGTGATCTTGTTGAGATGCCTTCCAATCTCTCCCGGTTTAATCTGCTCCCGGCCATGGCAAGGGAAAATTATGACTCGGTTATAGACCAGAGGATGCCCGGCCTTGAAGAGCTTGTGGAAAACTCGACCATGATTGAGTGGACAAAAGCTGGCAGCAAAAAGGGTATTATTACATACGGTATGAATACAGCCTATGTAAAGGAGGTTCTTGATCTGTTTAACCTTGATGTGGATGTGTTGTCCATCCCAATGACAAATCCCCTTCCAATAAAACAGATCAGAAAATTCTATGACGCAATTGATGGAGATGTATATGTGATAGAGGATGGTTACAAATACCTCCAGGAGGAGTTGGAAAGGGCGGGTATGAAGGTAGTCGGCAAGGAAAAATATACAAAGATTACCGAATGGTCACCCGCTCTTATAGCCGAAAAATTCGGTTTTGATATAGCAAAGCCAAAGGAAAAGGTAAAGCCTGTACCAAGGCCGCCCATGATCTGCGCCGGCTGCCCCTATACACTTTTCGGGAATGTAATAGCAAAGATGAGAAAACAGGGCAAGATAGAGAATGTCTTTGGTGACATAGGCTGCAATGCACTATTATACTTTATGAATGCCCTTGAAACAGGTCTGGCAATGGGTGCGAGTGACAGCCAGAGACAGGGTTTTATATTAACCAAACCGGACAAGGCAGCCAAATGCATAAGCATTATCGGTGACAGCACAGAGTGCCACTCAGGTATGGATGCCACACGTAACGCAGTATACAGAAGAATACCAGGTGTCAAGGTTGTGCTTGATAACTACTGGACAGCAATGACAGGCGGACAGCCGGCGCCCAGTTCTCCTGTTAACCTTGCTGGTCAGGAGAGCATGTATGACCTTGTAAAGGCCCTTGAGGGAAACGGCAACAGGGTGCTTGTTGCAAGCTCCTACGATAGAAAAGAGATACAAAAGACCATGAAAGATGCCCTTGAATTTGCTGAAAAGGGCGAGTTTGTTGTTGTTGTAATAAGAGGGTGCTGTGTTAAACAGCAGCCGAACTCCAAGAAGGCGATACGCCTCAAGATCAACCACGATAAATGTAAAAAGTGTTATTCATGCCTGATGTGTGCGGGTATAGAAAAGGGCGTGGATGAATTCCCGTTATACAATACCCTCTGTTCAGGGTGTGCAGGAGAAAACCCCGCATGTCTACAGATGTGCCCGTTTGATGCCATTGAGTTCCTGGCTGAAGGTGAAAACAAGGCCGCCGAAGCCGGAAGCTTTCCAACCCCGCCTGAACTTGTTATGCCAAAGTACAACATAGCGGATTTTCCTGAAAGGCTTACACTTGCCATAAGGGGTGTTGGCGGGCAGGGTAACCTCTTTTTTGGCAGGGTTATGACACAGCTTGCATTTGTCGCAGGTTATTCTAAAACAAACATAGTAAAGGGCGAGACCCACGGCATGGCCCAGATGGGAGGCCCTGTTATAAGCACTTTCTCATGCGGTAAGGTGCACAGCCCTGTGCTATTCCCGAAAAGCGCTGACTGTATTATCACCATGGAGGTAAGCGAGCTGTTAAGGCCTGGTTTTCTTGAACTGTTAAGGGATGGCGCAACAATACTCATATCAAAAACAAAGATAGTGCCGCCTGTAATTACATATGAGCAGTATCCCACTGAGGCGGATATTTCAAAGGCTGTTCAGGGTTTCAAGGTGGTTGAGGTGGATATACTTGCAAAGGCGGTTGAGATAGGCGACCCCACAGGTAAGATAGCAAATGTGGTTATGATTGGCGTAATGAGCATACTTCCACCATTTGACAAATTCCCTGTTGAGCTGTGGCTAAAGGCTATAAAGAATGTCAGCCCCAAACCCGCTATATGGGCAGGCAACTACGCTGCGTTTATGGCAGGAAGGAATCTTATATGACAAAAAAACTCTACAAACTGCTTTTTCACCCTGAAAGTATAGCGGTAATAGGGGCGAGTAATGAAAAGCTCAAGACAGGCGGAAGGGTAACAGATAATATCAAATCCAATGGATACACCGGAAAGCTATGGGCAATAAACCCTAAAGCGCCCGATGTAATGGGGCTCCCCACATTTAAGAGTGTGGCTGATCTGCCATCTGCCCCTGATCTCGCATATATTGCCATTCCTGCCCCGTTTGTAAGGGCAAGCCTCGAAGAACTGGCCGCTAAAGGTTCAAAGGCGGTTATTATACTTACCGCAGGTTTTGGCGAAAAGGACCAAAAGGGAAAGGATGAGGAAAAGGTATTCCTTGAGATAGCCGAAAAAAACAATATGACGCTGATTGGCCCTAACTGCTCCGGCTTTTTAACTACATGCTATTCAGGTAAATTTGCAGGGCTTATCCCCAGGCTTAAAAAGGGGCAGATAGATATCATTAGCGGCTCAGGCGCAACAGTGGATTACCTGATGGAGCAGGCCACCATGAGGGGGCTCTCATTCAGTAATGTAGTAAACATGGGTAACTCCATACAGATCGGGGTAGAGGATATATTTGAACTTGTTGATGAAAACTACGGCCCTGAAAATTCAAGGCTCATCCTCATGTACATGGAATCGGTCAAAAAACCGCAGAAGCTCCTCAAACATGCAAGGAGCCTTACCAAAAAGGGATGCACAATAGTCGGTATAAAATCTGGTGTTACTGCTGCCGGAGAAAGGGCCGCCGCAAGCCACACAGGCGCAATGGCCTCACCTGATACAGCAGTGCAGGCGCTCTTTGATAAGGCAGGGATCATAAGGGTACAGAGCAAGGCAGAGCTTATAGAGATTGCCTGCACCTTCAATGCCCTTAAAGGGCTTATTACCGATTACAGGGTATGTATTGTTACTGATGCTGGTGGCCCTGGTGTTATGCTTTCAGATGAACTGGGCAGGCAGGGGCTCAAGCAGCCTGTTCTTACCAAAGAGACACAGAGGCGGCTCTCAGAAGTGCTTCCTCCAGAGGCAGCAATCGGAAACCCGATTGATACGCTTCCAAGCCGCACCCCTGAACAGATGGAGAAAATATTCACAATACTGAATGAGACAGAAAAGGATAATATAGATGTGATTTTTGCCATTACAGGCAACTCAGGCATGACAGACAACTGGAAACTGTATGAGGCCATTATGAAGGGCATGGATGGAGGTTCTATCCCGGTTATTCCCATTATCAGTTCAGCCAGTACATGCCGTGATATGATTGATAAATTAAGGGATGCTGGCAGGATAATATTCCCTGATGAGGTGCCTGTAGGAACAGCCCTTGGCAGACTGAGTCGCAAACCGGTTTTAGCTGAACCAATGGAGCTGCCCGCTGATTTTGATAAAGTAAAGATAGAGAATATCCTTAAAGAACAGGGTGAACAGCTTGATCCTGATACTGTAAAGGGGATCATGGCTGCATCCGGTCTCAAACTCCCGTTCCAGGCGGATGTTTTTGATAAGGCAGACCTTAAAGCCGCTTGTGAAAGGGCAGGGTACCCACTTGTCATTAAGGTAATTGGCCCGCTTCACAAGAGTGATGTGGGCGGTGTAAAGATTGGCATTGCAGATTATGAAAAGGCCGTTATCGCATTTGATGAACTCCTGAAAATCAAAGATGCAAAAGGGGTACTCGTGCAGCAGATGATAGAGGGCACAGAGGTAATACTCGGCGCTAAAAAGGAGGAGAGGTTCGGGCATCTCATCATGTTCGGCCTTGGCGGTATCTATACCGAGGCACTCAAGGATGTAAGTTTTGCCCTTGCTCCACTTGGTTTAGAGGGAGGTATGGCCATGATCAACAAAATCAAGACCCTGCCGATATTAAAAGGCATAAGAGGACAGAAGGGTATATCTCTTGATGTGCTGGCAGATTACCTCGCACGCTTAAGCCTTCTGGTGCATCACTTTCCACAGATAGAGGAGATAGACCTTAACCCGGTGAAGGGTTATGGAAAAGATCTCTATGTTGTGGATGCACGGATAATAAAAGGAAAATAATACATAAAAAAGTTTTAGCAATGTAGGGGCAGGCCAGCGTGCCTGCCCGGTACTGACGATTCATGTCTCCAAAAACAGGGAGGACACGCAGGTCCGCCCCTACAGTAACTGGGTGTCATCCCCGCACAGGCGGGGATCCATTTTCTCCTAACAAATATAGACTCACGCGTATTGACGTCAAGCTAAGGCGAAAAGCAAAAGCCTGAAAATGTGTCTCACACAGAGGCACGAAGAACACTAAGAGAATCAAAAGCTGTTTGACATAATATATTTTGTCTTTTAACTTTGTGGCTTTGTGTGAATAATTTTATTTCAAATATTCAATAAGCGCAGCCATTGCATCTGTCTCGGTTTTGCCCGATAATGCCCTTCTGAGGCTCACCATCTCATTATATTCCTCCTGGGTAAGCAGGAGATGCTCCTTTCTGGTGCCTGATTGCTGGATATCTATGGCAGGCCAGAGCCTCAGTTCAGCGCATCTGCGGCTCAGTACCAAATCCATATTACCTGTGCCTACAAATTCCTGATAGATAATGTCATCCATCCTGCTGCCTGTATCCACCAGTATTGTGGCAAGGATTGTAAGCGACCCGCCATTATCAATATTTCTTGCCGCTCCAAATATCCTCCTGGGCATCTCCATTGCGTTTGCACCAAGCCCGCCAGTGAGTGTGCGGCCATAACTTTTGGTATCAGCGTTGAATGCGCGTGATAAACGGGTGAGCGAATCTATAAATACCACTGCATCTCCACCTGCCTCTGCAATGCGCGTTGCGATATTAATTGTCATCCTGGTCATGCGCAGGTGCTGGGTAATACTCTCATCAGCGGAGGATGAGAGTACATGTGCCTTGTTTAACGCACGTCTAAAGTCTGTAACCTCCTCAGGTCTTTCATCCACGAGGAGCACAAAGACTGAAACATCCGGGTGATTTTTTATGATGGAACCGGCCATGTGTTTAAGTATTGTTGTTTTACCTGACTTGGGCGGGGCTATTATAAGGCCGCGCTGCCCCTTGCCGATAGGCACAATCATATCAAGTGCCTTTCCCATGACATCATCTGGCCCTTGTGAGATATGGAGCCTTTCAGATGGGCTTATACTCACAACATCTTTCAGCGAGACGATTTTTTCGTATTCTTCAAAAGGCCTGCGATTGATTTTTTCTATTACATCAAGCTTCAGATTTCCCTTACCGGCTTCATTAATTGCAGTCGGACCTTCAAGATAGACACCTTCCTGGAGATTGTATTTATATATAAGGTCAGGGGCGACAAAGACATCATCTGTGCCGGGTTTAAAATTATTTTCAATCGATCTTAAAAAACCATATTTTCGTTCAAAGAGTTCAAGATATCCTGATGCCATAACTATATTTTTACCTTGTGTGATATATTATTAGTTTGTTTAAACAGTTACCATAAAATGGGTATGAATATCAAAATTTATTTATAGTATAACGCAGGATAGTAAATTTTATTCAGCTTGCAGCAAAAGCCCTTTTAAGCTCGTTTTCAAGGGGTCGTATAACTTCATATATCCGAATAATATCCCCTATTGTGTCAGGTTATCATTTCTATTATTCAAGCCCCGGAAAATTGATATACATATGGCATCCGCGCCACAGAGGTATGGGCTTTTCATCAGGGGTATCAAATTTCTGTTCATCGTTTGCCATTGCAACAGATGCGAAAAAACCTGTACTGCTTATGGCTAAACACTGCTTTTCTATCTCTTTAAGATTCTCAGGTATCTTTGCATGGTCTTCAGGGTATCGGGCTGCCCTAACAACTACATATTCCGGCCCTTTTGTCTCACCTATAAACCATATAGAGGGATCAATCTCAGGGTTGCCCTGAAATGACATAAGCTCATACCCTTTTTTTTCAATATACTCCCTCACTACCTGAACAGCCATGTCATGGAGCTCAAAAGAGGTCATCTCTATCTTTTCATCAGTTACAAAGGAGACAGGATTAATGGGGTTTTTTGTTGATGCATCAATAAGCCCCCAGCCTGGAATATCAGCTATCCATTCATCTGCCTTATCTGTCTTTCTCATGGGCATGATACAGGCATGGCCCTTGCTTTCCTCTGCAACAGCGAAGAGAGAGTCATAAGTTCCCGGGCCATACACATTATTGTCCACATCCTCAACATGAACAAAAAAGAGCTGGTTTCCCAACCTGAAAGAGAGGTGCTCCATAAAGGGCGGGTAGGGGTGGGCCTTAAGCCATGACACTGTACCCTGCGGCCCCTGGTTATCTATATGTAATGCCGCACACTTCCAGCATTCAAAAAATTCCGGTGACATCATCTCCATTGCTATATCAAACATATTTTACTCCTGTTCTGACAAGGATTTACACATTAAAACCTTGATTATAAGGCCCTGTGATCCGTGCCTGTTTTTGAAAGATAATACTCATACCCCCCTTTATAATGGGTCATTTCACCGCGGTCAATCTCAAAAACATGATCTACCAGAGAGCGTAAAAAAAACCTGTCATGGCTTACAAGTGCAATTGTGCCGCTGAATCCCTTTAAAATCCCAAGAAGTATCTCACGCGACTGGATATCCAGGTGGTTTGTGGGTTCATCAAGGACAAGAAAATTCACAGGGCGTGACAGGATGGTGGCAAGAACCACACGGCTTTTTTCACCTCCCGAAAGACTCTTTATCTGTTTATCTACAGTATTTCCTGAAAAAAGAAAGGCTGCAAGCAGGTTTCTTACAACACCCAGGTTCTCATGGGGCATGGCTGCCTGTAGTGTCTCAAGCACTGTTTTGTCAGGGATGAGTATATCCATTGAATGCTGGCTGAAATAACCTATATTCACATTTGCCCCGATATTGAGTCTCCCGCCTGAAGGCTCTGTCTGGCCCGCAAGGAGTTTTAAAAAGGTGGACTTGCCTGCCCCGTTAACACCCACAACAGCAATCTTGTCCTGACGTCTTATAAGGCCTGTGCAATTACTGAACACGGTTTTTGGCTCCTTGCCGGGTGTTTCCCATATCTTGGTGAGATTATCAAAACCTGCCACATCCTCGCCTGACCTTGGTGTCTCCCTGAACTCAAACCTTATAACACGCTGGTATTCGGGGATCTCGATTCTCTCTATCTTTTCAATCTTTTTGATGCGTGACTGCACCTGTGCCGCATGGGATGCCCTTGCCTTGAAACGGGCAATAAATTCCTCCTCCTTTGCAAGCATCTCCTGCTGACGCCTGTGGCTTGCAAGGAGCTGTTCCATCCTGATATCCCTCTCTCGGACATAAAAATCATAATTCCCGCTGTATGTTGTAATGGTTTTATTGGCAACCTCAATTATGCGCGACACCACCCTGTTCATGAAATCATGGTCATGACAGGTCATGAGAATGGCCCCTTTATATTCATTGACAAGCCACTCTTCAAGCCAGAGTATGGACTCTATATCCAGGTGGTTCGTTGGTTCATCAAGAAGCAGTACACCGGGGTTCATGGTAAGTATCTTTGCAAGGGATATCCTCATTCTCCATCCCCCGCTGAATGACTCAACAGGCAGGTTATGTTCATCAGGGCTGATCCCAAGCCCGGTAAGGACTGTCTGGGCGCGGTTCTCCAGGTCATAGCCCCCGCGGTGTTCAAACTCTTCGCATGCCTCACCATATTTTTCAAGCAGGCTGGCCATTGCATCATCATCCATAGCGCGAGACATGGCAGCCTCCATCTCTTTCATTGCTTTACCAAGCTTAACCACATCGGATGCAGCAGACATAACCTCAGAAAGGGCTGACCCGCCTTTCATCTCAACAGCATCCTGTGAAAAATATCCGATGGTTATTTTTTTGGCGAAGATGATATCACCGGCATCAGCCTCCTCCGCACCGGTTATAAGCCTGAATATTGTAGTTTTTCCTGCCCCGTTCGGGCCAACAAGGCCGCTCCTGGTGCCAGGCAGTATCTGCATACCGGCATTCTTAAAAAGTACCTGGGTGCCGTGCTGCTTTGAAATGTTTGAAAGATGAATCATGGTTCTACCCTAAAAAAGAGGCAGGACTATCATAATGGGCAACATTAATGCAAGAATAAATCAGGAATGATGGGAAAAAGTTGACCTGAGAACTGTATTTCATAAAATTAAAGTCAAATGACAAAAATCTAAATATCTAACCACGGAGGACACGGAGAGCACGGAGAAAAGCTTAATAAAAATCTCCGTGAACTCCGTGTCCTCCGTGGTAAAAACTATTATTCCTTCTTTTTATAAACAACATGTATATCTGTAATCTTTGTGCCGGGGTACTGGCCGTCCTTATCTTTCTCAATATACTTTACTGTATCCCATATGGTGTTAAGCGCAACAGAGACCCCTATCAACGCCTCCATCTCCACACCTGTTCTAGCCTTTGCTATTACAGTACAGCTTGCATCTATATAGGTATCACTCACTTTATATTCAACGTTGACCATATCAAGGGCTATCTGATGACAGTGGGGTATAAGCAGGTGGGTCTGCTTGGCAGCATTCATGCCGGCCACCTCTGCAATAAGAAGAGGGTCTCCCTTTTTCACCTTTCCTGCCTTTATTGTCTCTATTGTTTTATTTGAAAGATACAGCCTGCCAGAGGCCTCAGCCGTTCTTTTTATCACCGGTTTTTCAGTAATATCAACCATTCCCATAATAATAACCCCTTTTAAAAACTATGAAATAAATATCTCTTCTTTACTTACAGCCTGTTTCTTAATCCTGTTTACCGCCTCAATTAGTGCGGCAAAGACGTTTTCCCTGATATCTCCGCCAATTGCCACAAACATCAGTTCATCACCCACCTTAAGGTGCCCTTCATTCACTTCAACTAAAACTTCAACTATCCCCGGCATACTCTTAATATGAGCTATCACCTTATTGAGTGTCTCCATATCATATTTGACATTTACCGCACTGATATCCCCCCCCTTTCTTGAAAAACCGCGTACAATACCAAGGTGGCTTGCTATCATGCCTATGCCGTCAGCCTTTTCATGATTTTTGATCCTGTTTATTATCTTTTCTATTTCCATAATGGTTCCCTATCTCTTTTCTTTATCCAGATTAAAAAGCCTTTTTGTAATATCAATAAATGTGTCCTTTGATGACCTGGAAGAGATACGTTTTAATGCCAGGATCGGGTCATTTATCATCTTTTCTGTTAACGACAGCGTTAACGTCTCTATAACCTCAATCTGCTCCCCTGTAAGCCCATGAAGCTGAGGCATGCTCCTCCTCAACTCTGCCATGCGTATCTCTTCAATCTTTTCCTTCAATAGCACAATAGTAGGGACAACATCAAGGGTAGAAAACCAGTTTCCGAATTTGATCACCTCTTCTTCGATAATCCTTTCTGCCCTTAATGCCTCCTGCATCCGCTGGGCACTGTTCTCATTAACCACCTCTTTCAAATCATCAATATCATATAAGAAGATGTTTTCAAGGCTGTTCACCTTTGGCTCTATATCCCTTGGAACAGCAATATCGATTATGAAAAGCGGACGATTTTTCCTTTTTCGAAGGATTTTTTTGATCATATCAGCGGTTATAATATAATTCGTGGCCGCGGTTGAGGATATTACAATGTCTGCATTGACAAGCTGCTCCTCCATTTCATCAAAAAACGCGGCCTTTCCACCGATGTTTCGGGCAAGTTCTACAGCCCTTTCAAAGCTTCTGTTTACAACATTAATCTCGGTTATCCCGTTACCAACAAGGTGTTTTGCGGCAAGTTCTGCCATTTCGCCTGCCCCGATAAGCAGGGCTCTCCTGCCTTCAAGCCCATAAAAGATCTTTTTTGCAAGCTCAACCGCTGCATAGCTGATTGAAACAGCAGTCTCCGAGATGCCGGTCTCTGTGCGCACCCTCTTTGCAACCTGGAATGTCTTATGCATGAGCCTGTTAAGTATAACACCCGTTGACCTTCCTTTTACCGCAGCAAGCCTGAATGCCTCCTTGACCTGACCCAGTATCTGGGGCTCACCGATAATCATTGAATCAAGGCTTGATGCTACCCTGAAGATATGTCTTACAGCATCCATATCTTTATGTATATACATATGAGACATGAGCCTTTCAACAGACATTCCGCCTGCCTGTGCCATCAGATCAATAATAACCTTTTCTGCCTGCACCGGGTCACTGGCAGTACAGATGGTCTCAACACGATTACAGGTTGAGATAAATATGCATTCACTAATAATATCTGATCCCCTCATCAGTGCAAGGGTTTCAGCAGGATCAACCTTATCCCCTGAAAGACATTCCCTCAGTTCTACAGGGGCAGATTCATGGTTCATTCCTATATTTATGATACTTATCATGGCAGTTTTGAGCTCCCGCCAAAATCACCAAAACTGTGATAACTGTCAAGCAGGAGGCCTCCTCCCAGAAAGGTGAAGATCAGCATCATAAAACAAAAAATAGACATTATGGCTGATCGTCTTCCCTGCCATCCGACAGCAAGCCTCTCATGCAGAAGAATCGCATAGCAGATCCAGGTGATAAGAGACCAGACCTCTTTAGGGTCCCATCTCCAGTAACTGCCCAGTACCGCTTGTGCATATACAGCGCCTGTGATCATGCCTATGGTAATAAGAGGAAAACCATATACAAGGGAATAGTGGTTTATGGAATCAAGGGTTTCAAGTGAAGGGAGCCTTTTAAAAAGGTTACCCCTTCTCTTTCTTTTTATCTGCCGCTCCTGTACCAGGTACATGACTGATGATACAAAGGCAATAGCAAATATGCCGTCACCAAGGAACATTGGTATAACATGGATCAGGAGCCACAGGTTCTTTAAAACCGGGGGCACTGTATCAGGGATATGGGGTAATGCTGAAGAAAGTATCATTAAAAGTGCAGCAACAGGGGACACAAATGACCCCAGCACCATTAACCTGAATTTTACCTGAAATAAAAGATATGCACCTATAATACTCCATGCAAAAAATGCCAGTGACATCTTTAAATTAACAATCGGGATGGTCCCGAGCGCAATATACCTGTAGATCAGGAACAGAGTCTGGAATAAAAACCCTGCAAACATAACCCAGTATGCATATCTGAAAACAGAGCTGCTCTGCCTGATTATATAAACGATAAAACCGCCTGTTGCGAGGATGATCAGAAAAAGGGCTATACCGGATAAAATATGTTCCATTAGAGCCTCACACCTTCAGGTAATCCTTGATGTCTTCTATTGAAATATCCTGTCCCATGATATCAGACAGTAATTTAGCCGCCTTTTTATGATTGTCTGCCCTGATCGCATCCAGCAGGCCGGAATCCACAATAGAGTGAAACACCCGGCTGTTATCCTTTTGATCGGATGACCTGGAAAGCACTGATTCCCTGACCTTACCCATCATACGCAGAAACAGTTCATACTCAGGGCCAAACAGGGATGAAAGCTCTGCCCTGATCTTTTTTGCAAGGGCGGGGCTCTTTCCTGAGGTGGAAACAGACACGACAAGGTCTCCCCTCCTGATAATGGAAGGGACAATAAAGGAGCAGTCAGCCGGCTGGTCAACGGCATTAATAAGCATACCCTTTGCCTGTGCTGCTTGAGATATCCGGTGGTTAAGCTCAGGGTCATCAGTTGCTGCTATCGCAAGAAACCTGTCCTTTAGAAATACCAGGCTGAATTCCCCGCCAAGGTATTTTACCCTGCCGCTATCAACCAGGGTTTTAAGTTCAGGAGACAATTCACGGGCAACAACACTGACTGATGCGCCATACTCAATAAGCGTTGCAATCTTTCTACCTGCAACAGAACCGCCGCCTACGACAAGAACCTCTCGACCTCTTAAATCAACCATAATAGGATAATATGCCATATTTTTTATATCTCCTGAGACTATAGGCTTGACCCCCTCGCCCTGCGCCTTGCGCCCCTCTTATTGCCTTTCATTCAACGTTCAAAGTTCAATGTTCGATGTTGGATGTTCGTTTTTTTCCCTGCGCCCTGTGCCTTATGCCTTGCGCCCCTCTTTTATATATACTGATCTACCATATCACTGATGGCCTGTTCAAGCCCGGATTCACCTCCCTGCCTGCGTATTTCAGATATCATATTTTCAATCCTGTTTCTTGTTACAGGGTCATTATACACCTCTGTTGTGGACCTGTATGCCCCTCCCCTTCTCCCCACCCGGTAAACCATCCTCTCATTGTCCGGCATATCCTGGTAAATTTTTATTACACCGAGCATTTTCTCTTTATCCTGCGGAAAGGTGCCATTTACCTCTTCAAGCAGGTTCATGATATGGTCGCTTGTGAGCGTGCTTGTAATATTATCAAGTGTCTCTATAAAGAGGCGTATCTCTTCTGCTATCCCATCATCTGTCTGTTTTTTGAACTCGCCTGACCTCACCTTTTCTATTAAGGGCACCCTCTCAGGGATTCTCAGGCTCCTTAGCCTGATAAAATGGGGATTAATCTGGTTGAGCACCTTTGCTGTGGCCTCTGCATGCTCTTTCCACATCGTTTGCCCGCCCAGGCCCGGCATTACATATTCGGAAAGCTCCATACCTGCTGCTATAACCTTTTTTCCTGCATCAATCTGCTGCTCTGATGTAACACCCTTTTTAATAAGCTTAAGGAGCGGATCATACCCTGTTTCAAGACCGACATGTATTCTGTTAAGGCCTGCCTTCCTTATTCTTACAAGCTCTTCCTCACTCTTTTTTGCGATTGTCCGTGATCTGGAGTAGGTGGTTATGCGGGTTATCTCCGGGAAATTTACCCTTAAATATTCAAGCACCTCGACAAGATCATCAGTCTTCATAATAAGGTTGTCAGCATCCTGCAGAAAACAGGCACTGGTGCCATAATACATCCACATAGCCATGCTTCTAAAGCTCTCTGACCTTCCCGGGTCATTTAAAACAGTGCTTATAACCTGTGAATTTGCGTGACCCCCATAACCGAGCCTGAATGAGACCTCTTTTATGCTGTCATATATCTCCCTGGCGGTTTTTATGTCATCCTTGATCTCCTGAACCTCTCGCAGGGAGAATTTCCTACCCTTATATACAGGGCAGAACATGCACTGATTCCAGGGGCAGTTTCTTGTGATCCTTAATAAAAGGCTTTTTGCCTCATTTGGCGGTCTTATCGGCCCCTGTTCAAAACTTAGCTGTTGTATCATACCTATGATTTCCTTAACTTATCCAAATAATTTTTATGCCACCTGACCACCTCACAATAAGGCACATCCCCGCCAAATATATCAAGGCTGCTTCCGATTGTAGCATGCACCCTGCCCTTTCCAAGTTCAAATATGAGATCCATGTCCGATAAACTTTTTACACCCCCGGCGTATGTTACAGGTATGGGGCAATGTTCGCCAAGTATTTTCACAAGGGGCTCCTCTATACCCTGCCTTTTACCCTCAACATCCACACCATGGATTAAAAATTCATCACAGTATTCTGAAAGCCAGTTAAGGGTATCCTTATCAACCTTTAAACCGGTAAATTTCTGCCACCGGTCAGTCACCACATAATAATCACCATCCCTTTTGCGACAACTCAGATCTATTACAAGCCGCTCCTTTCCGACTGTTTCGACTATTTTTTTCAAATGGCCATCATCTATCTGGCCCTGGGTAAAAAGGTAAGATGTCACAATAACATGGCTAGCACCTGCCTCAAGATATTGCTTTGCGTTATCAGGGGTTATGCCGCCACCGACCTGAAGCCCGCCCGGAAACGCCTTTAAAGCTGATAGTGCCGCATCATGATTGCCCTGGCCAAGTGATATCACATGCCCACCCTTCAGGTTATCCTCTTTATATATCCTTGCAAAATAAGAAGGCGAAAGCTCGGTTTCAAAATTTATCTTTGTGGAGTTTTCATCATTGGTCAGGCTACCGCCTACTATCTGTACCACCCTGCCATTACGCAGATCTATGCACGGTCTGAACCCCATCTGAAAATTACCCCCCTTCGTAAGTATCTGAAACACTGTCAAAAAACAGCTTCAGGTTGACTACCATACTATATTAATCAAGTCATCTGAAAAAGTATTCAGCCATTGACATATAATTTTTCATCACTTATACTCCCCCGGTCAAAAGAGGCAAAACAAGGCATCAAAACAGTTATGTATTGTAACTGGTCAATCTGACAACCAAAAAAAAGAGGAGAATAAAATGAAATCAAACACCATCTTTCTGAGCCCGGATGAAATGCCAAAACAGTGGTACAATATCCTGGCAGACATAAAAATGAATCCACCTCTGGGCCCTGATGGAAAACCTGTGACCCCTGAGATGCTGGCCCCTGTATTTCCCATGAACCTTATTGAACAGGAGGTCAGCACTGAAAGATGGATAACAATACCTGATGAAGTAATGAATATTTATTCCATATGGCGTCCTTCACCCCTTATCCGTGCTGTAAACTTTGAAAAGGCACTCGGGACACCTGCAAAAATATATTACAAGAATGAAAGCGTTAGCCCGGCAGGAAGCCACAAACCCAATACTGCTGTGCCTCAGGCATACTATAACAAGATATTCG
>JAAZBV010000038.1 GCA_012513605.1 Desulfatiglans sp.
AACCGCCTTCTGGTAACATAATCGTTTTAAAGGTTGTTGACCCCCGCGACCTACTTCCTACAATTGTCTCAAGGTGCCAGAGGGTACCCTTTAATCCCCTGGATCGGGATATAATTAAAGAATATCTTGTGGCGCATCATAATCAGGATATTAATACCGCATATCTTGCAGCAGGGATCGCTGACGGAAGCCTGGGAAAAGCCATAGAGATATGTGGAGAGGGGTTTCTTGAGACGCGTAAAGAGCTGATAGAACTTCTTCTCAGTCTCAAGGATATGTCAGGAAAGCAGGCTGTGGAGCTGGCCTTTGAATATGGTAAAAAATACTCAAAGAAGAGCCAGGAGGATCAGTCTGGTATTGATATATACGGGGTAATAGGTATCTGGAAGACTTGCCTGCGGGATATGCTGCTGGCCACGGTCAGGGGCAATTATGATATGATTGAAAACAGGGATTACAGGGATAGGATTACAGGGCTCGCAGCAAAACATGATGCAGACAAACTGATTGAAAGTTTTTTTCTGTTAGAGGATTGCCAGAGGGATCTCATCAGAAATCCAAACTCAGGGCTTCTTATGGAAAAAATGCTGCTTGAACTTAAAACGCTTAACAGTTGAAATCTATGCACAGGGGCATCAGGATCATATGAGAAAAATTGTGGGTATCAGGCTTAGGCCAAATGGCAAGATATATGACTTTGACTCGGGTCACTTTGTCCTTAAAAAGGGTGACAGGGTAATCGTTAATACAGAACAAGGAAATGCACTTGGTTTTGTGGCAACAGAACCCAGGCAGCAGGAAGAGGGTGAACCTGCCCGCGAACTCAAGTCTGTTCAGCGGGTTGCTTCAGATGAAGATATAAAGACGGATGAAAAAAACAGGGGAATAGAGAAGGAGGTCTTTTCATTCTGCTATCAGAAGATACAGGAGAGGGATCTACCCATGTCCCTTGTCACTGCGGAGCAGTTGTTTGATGGGAGCAAGGTAGTTGTTTACTTTTCTGCCGAAGGGAGGGTGGATTTCAGGGAGCTTGTAAAGGACCTTGTTCAGAAATTCCATACCAGGATAGAGATGCGCCAGATAGGGGTACGCCATCAGGCAAAGATGGTTGGCGGTCTTGGCGGGTGCGGAAGGGAGTTATGCTGCTCCGCCTTTTTAAATAAATTTGACCCTGTTTCAATAAAAATGGCAAAGAAACAGAGCCTGTCACTTAATCCGACAAAGATCTCGGGCATGTGTGGGAGATTGATGTGCTGCCTCTCCTATGAGTATGACTTTTATAACAAGGCCTCAAAAAATACCCCCAAGATCGGCAAAAATATCCAGACAGAAAAGGGAAGCGGAAAGGTCATACGCAATAATATTCTAAAGGAGTCTGTTACCATCCTGCTTGACTCAGCGGAAGAGATAGATGTGATGTATGGTGAAATCATCATTAATAATAAACCGGTTGAAGAGGTAGAGGAACCTGATACAGAGATTATTGAATAAAACCATTCCCTATATACCGAACCATAAAGTTATATAAAGTTAAGTATAATTTTATTACTTCAGTATATGTTTATCGAAAATAGCATATATCCCTGCACATTATTTTTACTTGACAAACTATTAACTCTATGACCTATAATATGGCTATGTTTGTGGCCCGGCTCTTATCGCGGGTCGGTTTTATTCGGTAAAACTCTTTTGCCGGGTTAGCGACCTGAAGATTTTGAGCAAAAATGTAACAATTTTTTAAATGGAGGTCTAAGCTTTGGCAGAAGGGACAGTAAAATGGTTTAGTGACAAAAAAGGGTACGGTTTTATCGCACAGGAAAAGACCGGACAGGACATTTTCGTCCATTATTCATCAATTGAAATGGACGGTTTCAAGACCCTCGAAGAGGGTCAGCAGGTCATCTTCGAGGTGGAAGATGGCGCAAGAGGTCCTGTTGCAAAGAATGTAAAGAAGATGTAACCCGATCTCCTTTAAAAAGGGCATCTTGCATAAGCTAGGCAAGATGCCTTTTTTTTACCCTTAAATCTGACCACGCCTTCCCGGTTTCAGAGATTGACCTCTCTGTGATTATTCTTTTGCTGAAGGGCATAGATCAGCTATTGCACATTTATTGTGTTCCGGTTTCCTCGCGCTGCATACTGCCCTGCCGTGGTATATGAGGATATCTGAAAAACGTCTCCACCTATCTTCAGGCACTATCTTCTGTATATCCTCCTCTATCTTGTCCGGATTATCACTCCCTGTTAATCCCATACGCATGGCAAGCCTTTTAACATGGGTGTCAACCACCACACCGGGCACACCATAGGTCGCACCCAGTACGCAGTTTGCGGTCTTTCTTCCAACACCCGGGAGTTTGATCATCTCGTCAATTGTGCGTGGGATGTTGCCCCCGTACATGTTAACAAGCCCCTCGCAACAGCCCTTTATGTTCTTTGCCTTGTTCCTGTAAAAGCCTGTGGATCTTATGGCCTCTTCAATATCCTCTATCGGCGCATTTAAAAATTCCTGGGGTGTTTTATATTTTTTAAAAAGAGCGGGGGTAACCTTGTTTACCTGTTTATCAGTACACTGGGCAGATAGGATCGTGGCGACAAGAAGCTGGAATGGTGTCCGGTAATTAAGTGCGGTCTTTTCCATTGTGTAGATGGGGTCAAGTTTGGCATAGATCTTATCTGCCCTCAGTTTTTTACTCTTCATACTTTCCATTTCAGCTCCTTATATCGGCAAGAATCCTTCACAACAGGTTTATAATTTTGACAACTATATTATAATAATATAGTTTTATTTCAGGGGCGTCTCCATATGAAGATATATAAAAAAATTAAAAAAACAATACAGGTTCTGCCTGCCATCGGCTTTTTTACATTTCTCATTTCCGGTCCGGCCCTTTTATGGACAGGCTCATTATGTCATGCAATGGGACAGGCTCCCGACCAGGGCAAGGTCAGTCCGAATATAAAACAGGAGGTGATAAACATGGAAGAAAAGAGTAAATTTACAAAAGAAGAGGGCGAATATCTACTATCAGTGGCACGAAAAATCATTGAAGCAAAGCTCTTTAGCCACGATATTACGCCTGAAAAAAAGAATGATAATGAAAAATACCTTGAAAGACGTGGCACCTTTGTAACACTTACCATAAACGGCAATCTCCGGGGCTGCATAGGCCATATTATCCCACAGGAATCTCTGATCGATGGCATAAGGGAAAACGCCATTAATGCCGCATTTAAAGACCCCCGTTTTCCGCCCCTTTCAAAGGAGGAGTGGGATATGCTGAAGGTGGAGATCAGTATACTTACAGCGCCAGCACCTTTAAAATACAACGATACAGATGATCTGTTAAAAAAACTTAAGCCGGGCGTTGATGGTCTTATCATAGAAAAGGGATATCAGAGCGCCACATTTCTACCGCAGGTATGGGATCAATTACCTGAAAAAGAAGAGTTTTTAGGTCACCTCTGTATGAAGGCCGGTTTAAGCGTAAACGAATGGAAAAAGGGTGGGCTTACTATATATAGATATCAGGTCCAGGCATTTGAGGAGGGGCACTAGTTTTAATTTCACATAAAACCTGCAACTGGCATAAAGACTGATGAGAGTAAACAAAAATCTGATAGTATGGTCTATAATCGGGACAGGGATATCCTCTGTAACCACCCAGCTTGTTACTATCCGTGAATTTATCACCCAGTTTCACGGTAACGAGATTACCATTGCCCTTGTGCTCTTTGTCTGGCTCTTATTTAACGGGGCAGGCAGTCTTTTATGCAGGCAATTCAAGGTAACAGGCATATCCCTCTATTCACTGCTTATCCTCTTTATAGCGATCTGGCCATTTCCGCAACTAATAATCATAAGACACCTCAGGGACATCCTCATGCTCCACGGGACATCTGCCGGGTTTTATCAGATCCTTCTGTATGTGGGCATAACCACAGCACCATATGCCATCCTGACAGGGTACATACTCCCCTGTTCCCTTGAGCTCATTAAGGCAAATTATCACGATTTCACATCAGGGGAGCTTTATATTACAGATAACATCGGTGACATACTGGGGGGCGTTATATTCAGTTTTATACTGGTCTACCGGTTTAACCCGTTTAAGACCATTGCTATCACATCGGGTATCCTTATACTCATATCCCTGTGTATGTTCATCAGGTATAAGAAAAACCATCTGGCTGTTGTTTCGCTCATGATAATAGCCACATTCTATATCTATGCGCTTAATCAGGATTTTGAAAGGTCAACACTCACAGGGCAGTATGGGGATATTCTGAAATACAAAGAGACCCCTATAGGAAGGCTTGTAATAACAAAAGAGGCCGCCCAGCACACCTTCTGGGAATCAGGGGCACCGCTCTATTCAACCGGCGATATAAAGGGGAGTGAAGAAAAGGTACATTACCCCTTGATCCAGCTTGATAACGATATAGAGGATATCCTGCTCATATCAGGGGGTATAGGTGAAACCCTCTCTGAGCTGTCAAAATACCACCCGAAGAACATCGACTATGTAGAACTGGACCCAGCGCTCATAGATATGGCCAAGGCTGAAGGGCTGATAAACGACCGGCCAGGGCTTAATATAATAAGCATGGATGGCAGGGCCTGGCTCAAGCAAACCCGAAAGAGATACGATGCAATCATCATTGATCTGCCCGACCCTGACACCTTTCAGATGAACCGGTTTTACACTGCTGAGTTCTTCAGGCTTACAAGGGAAAAACTCAAGCAAAACGGCATACTTTCATTCAGTGTAAATTCCTATGAAAACTATATAAGTGAAATAATAAAGAAAAAGTTATCATCAATATTTAACACCTTAACCCAGTACTATAAAAATGTAATAATAATACCGGGTGGTGAGACATTCTTCATCAGCAGCGAGCGGACACTCAATTATGACATCCCTTCCTTGCTTAGAAAAAGATCAATAGATACTGAATACATACAATATTATTATTATGGGAATGTGACTAATGACCGTATAAACCAGGTCAGGGGCAGCATTGACTCTAAAGAGTACATGAATACCGATTATGAACCAAGGCTTCTGAATATCGCATATAAGGAATGGTTTTCAAAACAGAACTCATCCCCGGGCCTCTTTCTCTTTGTAACAGGGCTTATTGGGCTAGCTTATATTATTTTTATGAAAAAAGAGGAATTTATCCTCTTTTCATCAGGCATTGCCGCCATGTCTGCTGAGATGCTTGTTATATACTGCTTCCAGATCATTTACGGGTATGTATATCTCAAGGTGGGGATAATTGTGACCGCCTTCCTGTTCGGGCTCCTGCCCGGGGCTATTGCAGGGACAATATTTACACAGAAAAAACGCTCCGAACTTGTCATCTCTGAATTTTTTATCCTTGCCCTGCTGATATGTCTTTTTATATGGGTAAATTTTTTCAAAACAGACCTGCACCAGGCATGGTTCATACTCTACTCCATCCTCATTTCATTCTTCTGCGGGTTCCAGTTTCCTGTTGCCGCTGGTATAATAGGCGAAAAAATGAGCCCTGTTGCAGGGTGTATAGCGGCAGACCTTGCCGGTGCGGCGCTTGGGACGCTCTTTGCTGGCGCCTTTCTTGTGCCCCTTGCAGGGATACATGCAACAATAATAGTAGTGATATCCCTAAAGATAATCAGCAGCATGTCACTGCTTTTCAGTAAAAAGATATAATATTTTAAAAAGGTCTGCCATGAAAAAACTCTATACAAGAAAGGAATTTATCAGGAGAGCCTGCTTATGCACAGGGGCCACCCTCTTCTTTTTTGACAGCACCTTCTCAAATGGAGCAGAACAGGGGGCCAAGAAAGCTAAAAGCATCAGGGGAACCCTATTCAGGGGTGATGCCCCTGATAAACCATGGAAATGGTCGATTGAGGCAAAATACTATGAAAAAAAGGGCAGGGACACAATCTGCCTCCTGTGCCCCAACCGCTGTTATCTTAAGCCCGGTGACCGGAGTGTTTGCAGGTCAAGGGTAAATATTGGAGGTAAATTATATTCGCTTGCCTATGGGAACCCATGCTCTATTCATGTGGACCCGATTGAAAAAAAGCCCCTTAACCATTTTCACCCTGGCTCTTCTGTATTTTCCATAGCTGCTACCGGCTGCAACCTAAGGTGCCTCAACTGCCAGAACTGGGAGATCTCCCAGAAGAGGCCCGAGGATGTTACTCATGGTGAACTCTTCCCAAAGGAAGTTGTTGCATCGGCAAAAAAGAAGCAGGCGCCATCCATAGCATTTACCTATTCAGAGGCAATCACCTATTATGAATATATGTTTGACACAGCCAGGCTTGCAAGAGATGCAGGGATAAAGAGCATCCTTGTTTCAAACGGCTATATAAATGATAAACCGCTGATTGAACTCGCCCCTTTCATTGACGGGGCAAATATAAACCTGAAATCCTTTGATAATAACATCTATATGGTTTTAAACGGCGGCACCCTTGCCCCTGTCTTAAACACCCTTAAGAGGCTTAAGGAAAATAATGTCTGGTTTGAGATAACTACCCTTGTGGTGCCCACCTATATTGATGACCCTGACATGATCAAGAGGATGTGTGGATGGATACTTAAGGAGCTGGGGGCTGATTACCCGCTCCATTTTTCAAGGTTCTTTCCCAATTACAGGCTTAACAGGCTCCCACCTACCCCTGTCTCACAGCTTGAGGAGTTCAGGAACCTGGCAAGAAAAGAGGGGCTGCACTATGTTTACCTCGGTAATGTCCCGGCCCATGAAGGGAACAACACCTACTGCCATAACTGCGGTAAATTATTGATTGAGCGGACAGGGTATACAATCGGTAAAATAGATATTACAAAGGGCAAGTGTATCCACTGCGGTACGCTGATACCTGGAAGATGGTCTGCATAGGTAACGTCCGTTGATAAGCCTAATAAATTATTCATCACAGAGATACCCGCTGGATTATACACGACCATGCCCGGCCGCACTCAAGGGCTTACAACGGTTTTCACACCAATAAAGGATGTGCCATACCACAGACCCAGGAATATATTCATGAATATATTTCAGGGCAAACAGTTAAAAAGAAATTTATATATAACCTGATACAAACGGCTGTTAATCAAGCAATATTGGGAGCCATTCAAGGACACCCTTAGCACTGACATTAATGTAGCCTGTTTTGGTAACAATATCGTTTTCACCTGATCCTGTTACTGTAAGGTTCACTGTATATCTCCCTTTATTGACATAAGTATGGATTGGGTTCTGTTCAATACTTGTTGACATATCTCCAAAATCCCACTCCCAACCATAGATTTCACCCGATGAAGTATCTGTGAAAGTTACTTCAAGTGGGCTGTTACCTTTCTATGGAGCTGCATAAAAATCTGCGGTAAGCGCCGAAGGATCAAAATCTGATATCAACTTACAAACAGAAGCCAACATTTTTAGCAATAAGACGCAGAGCGTCAAATCAGGATGTTCCCACGGCGGACCGTGGGAACAAGACTAACACCTCCCCTGCGAAAAACAAATGGATTCCCGTCTTCAGGGAATGACGTTGAATGTATGGATTTCTGAAGCAGTTAAATAATGCATCACATATATGGTGAATTATTTTTATTTCTGCTATATTGACCCCCGCTTAATTATCGGCATATGCCTTTTTTATTCAAAATAATGGATGGTTCATAATGATATACCTCTTTAAACTTTTATCTTACCTGAAGAATTACACCCGTCACATGGTTATCTCCATGCTGTTTCTAATCATGTCAGTAATCTTCACCATGATACAGCCAAAGCTTATTGAGTGGGTTATTGATCAGGGCATAGGTGCAGGGGTAGCAAAAAATATTATCTATGGGGCAGCAGGGATACTTATTACAGGGCTTATTGGTAATGCGGCAAACCTTTTTAGCGGGTTTTCGCTCATAAAGGCCGGACAGGGTTTAAGCCATGAGATAAGGGGCGACCTCTTCCGCAAAATTGTCTCCTTTTCATTTATTAATTTTGATAAATGGCGCACAGGCGAGCTGATGGTAAGGCTTAATTCCGATGTCAACACTGTACGTATGTTTATCAGGATGGGCCTCTTTATGATCGTCCAGTCAGTTGTGACAATATTCAGCAGTATTCTCTTCATGTTTATTACAGATGTGAGGCTTGCCACAATCATGTCCATTATTATGGGCGGGACCCTCGTACTGTCTCTGGTCTTTGTAAGCATTATGCGCCCCCTTTTCATGAAGATGAGGGTAAAACTGGATGAGCTGAATAACACACTTCAGGAAAACCTTGCAGGGGCAAAGGTGGTAAGGGCATTTAACAGGCAGGTATTGGAGAAGGATAAGTTCAGCGTTAAAAACCGTGATATATTTCTGATAACCCTTAAAATAGGCTATCTCTTTGCGACATTCATGCCCTTTATGCTCTTTCTGGGGAATATGTCAGTCACCCTTATACTGTGGATAGGAGGGGCCGAGATTATCAGGAACCACCTGGCCGCAGCATCAGGCTTTACACTGGGGCAGTTGACCGCATTCAACAACTACGCAATGATGTCTATCTTCCCCCTGGTCATGCTTGGCATGGTCCTGAATTTTATCTCAATGGCGAGCGCATCAGCAGAAAGGATATTTAAACTCATGCAGGAGCTCCCCGGCATTGATACCCCTGATGCCCCTTTCCCTGCTGATAATATAAGAGGCGGCATTGAGTTTAACGGGGTCTCCTTCGGGTATGGTGAAGGCGAGGATGCACTTATTGATATCAATATCCGGATCGCACCGGGGGAAAAGGTGGGCATCATTGGCGGTACAGGGAGCGGTAAATCAAGTCTGGCAGGGCTCATTCCCAGGCTCTATGACCCGAGGCATGGGGAAATACTTATTGATGGTGTTGATGTTAAAAAATATGACCCTTCGGAATTGAGGAAAAAGATAGGCATTGTCCTTCAGGACCCAGTACTTTTTTCAGGCGGTATCATGGAGAATATCCTTTATGGCAGACCTGATGGAGATCAGGTAGTTGCCGAAAGGGCCGCAGGTATAGCCCAGGCCATTTCGTTTATATCGGAAAAGGGGTGGGATACTGGCATAGGTGAAAGGGGCGCCGGGCTCTCAGGCGGGCAGCGTCAGAGGGTGGCAATCGCAAGGACCATTGCTGCTGACCCTAAGATAATCATACTCGATGATGTCACCTCATCCCTTGATCTTGATACAGAAAGAAAGGTCACACGCGGTATTTATGATGAGCTTAAGGGGGCCACTGTTATTATTATAAGTCAGAAGATAAAGACCATTAAGGAAAGCGACTGGATCATTGTAATGGATAAGGGCAGGATAACAGGAAAAGGCACACATGAAGAACTTCTTGTCAGCAATGATATCTACAGAAAGATCGCTGAGACGCAGAATGAATATATACAGTAGGTGAGTTGAGGAGCCGGTTGAATGGAAGAAAAGACTAATATAAAAAAGAAAAGACCCCCTGCTGCTGGCCCTGGCCCAAGGCCGGGTGTAATAGAATCAGCAAAAGATGTAAAAGGCGCATTTAAAAGACTCATTGCCTATTTCGGGACACAGAGGTTTTTACTGGTTATTTCCGCCATAATCATATTTGTAAGCGTATTTTTAGGTGTGGCAGGCCCGGCTGTGCTTGGCAGGGCAATAACAGAATACCTGGAAAGGGCGCCCAATCTTACGCTCTTTTTGAGGCAGGTGATTATCCTCATTATAATATATGCCGGGGCATGGATCACAGAGGCATTCACAAGGATAGTCCTTATCCGGGCATCTAACAATATCATATTCAGGATGCGGCAGGATGCATTCAACCACATCCAGGGGCTCTCCATGTCATACTTTGACATGGAGGATGTGGGAGAGATCATGTCACGCCTTACCAATGATATTGAGGCCATTGAACAGGGCGTTAACAATGTGTTCAGTGAAGGTCTGAGGGGTCTTTTAAGCGTGATCATGACGCTCGCGGCCATGCTTATGCTCAATATCAGGCTCACGATTGTTGTTGTTGCGACCGTTCCTGTAATGGCCTTTGTTGCCGCAACAATAGGGATCAGGGTAAGAAAGGCATTCAGGGTAAACCAGCAAAAGATAGCAGACCTGAACAGCAAGGTTGAAGAATCCATATCAGGTGTAAAGGTTATAAAGACATTCGGTATGGAGAAAAGGGAGATAGAGGATTTTGAAAGGGTGAGCATTGAGGCAAGGGATGCGGGCACCATTGCAGAGATGATTTCCCATATCTTTATGCCTGTAATGCAGCTCATAACCACATTAATACTTGCCCTGCTTGTTGGTATTGGCGGGTATCTTGTATTAAAAAACAGCACGGTCTTCTCCATAGGACTGCTTACCAGCTTTATAATGTACTCAAGGAATTTCCTCTGGCCTATACAGCAGATCACAGCAATCTATAATGTTATACAGTCTGCACTTGCAGGGGCAGAAAGGGTCTTTGAGATACTGGATACAAAACCTGCCATAGTTGAAAAGCCTGAGTCTGTCCCATTCAGCGAGGGGGATATAGTTTTTAAAGATGTATCTTTTTCCTATGTGGAAGGTAAGCCTGTGCTTGAGGATATAAACCTTACTGTGCCTCACGGAAGCGCCATAGCAATAGTAGGGCCCACAGGCGCAGGGAAGACCACACTCATTAACCTTCTTGGCAGGTTCTATGATGTAAAGAGCGGGGCTATCACCATAAACAATACAGATCTTCGCGATATGGAAATAGGCTCTTTAAGGTCATCCCTTGGGGTTGTGCTTCAGGAGCCATTCTTTTTTGCCACCACAATAAGAGAAAACCTGCTCTATGGAAGGCCTGATTCCACTGATGAAGATATGTTTGAGGCGGCAAGGCTTGCCAATGCCAGCCATTTTATAAGCAGGCTGCCTAAGGGTTATGATACCGTACTTACAGAAAGGGGGCTTAACCTCTCACAGGGTGAAAGGCAGCTTTTAGGTATAACAAGGGCGATCTTAAGGGATCCAAGAATACTTATACTTGATGAGGCGACAAGCAGTATAGACAGCCTTATTGAGGCCCATATACAGGAGGCACTTGCAACCCTCATGAAGGGGCGCACCTGTTTAACGATCGCCCACCGCCTTTCAACCATAAAGAATGCGGACAGGATTATAGTAATACATAACCGCAGGATTATTGAAGAGGGGACATATACAGAACTATTAGCAAAGAACGGCTTTTACGCGTACCTGTATACCATGCAGCAGAACCAGGATGATATTACTGAAGAGATGTTTAAATAGGGATTTTATTCATATTGCTTGACGGAATACCGATAACCTTTTAGAATGTACGTGTGTAAAATAGATTATGTACGTATTATCTGGAGGTTATCATGAAAACTGTAAGCCCAACAGAACTAAGAAGCAATATTTATAAGCTACTGGATGAGGTGCTAAATAGTGGCCTCCCTATCGAGATTAATAAGGGCGGTAAATTATTAAGAATAGTTCCTGTGGAAAAAGCCAATAAATTGGCTAATTTAACATCAAGGCCGGATGTAATAGTAGGAAACCCTGATGATCTTGTAGATATCAGTTGGGAAAAGGAGGTCAACCTTGATATACCTTGATACCCATATCGTGGTATGGCTTTTTGCCGGTCAGATTGAAAAGCTCAGTTCACGGGCAAATGTACTATTAAATGAGAACGAGATATTGATATCCCCTATAATACGTCTTGAACTGCAATACCTGCTTGAAATCAATCGAATAACTTCACCTGTCAATGATATTATTGCAGGTTTATCAAACAGTATTGGACTTAAAATCTGCGATAAAAATTTTAATAGTATCATCAACAGATCAATGACCCTGAACTGGACAAGAGACCCGTTTGACAGGGTTATCGTAGCAAATGCCGCTATAGATAATAATTATCTATTAACCAGAGACCAAACCATTCTTAAAAATTATAAAAAAGCGCTATGTTAGAAAAGGTGCATGTGTCTAAGATATTTGCACGTGGTGCTCCCGACGTGTTAAAAATATATCATGTAAATATTCAAAATGAACCGGCTGCATAAATAAAGATCGGCCATATTTAGTTTTCAACTTTAAATTTGGCCAAACTTACCTACCTGTCCATAAATCAATTATCTATCATCTTCAAGCAGCAGTTGAAAGATTGCTGTAGGCTTTTTTTCATGGGGCATCATCTGTTGAGATGAAATATTCCAGTCTGGGAATAAGGCTATTATGAATTGATGGCAGATTGAAATATGGGATTCCTAAATTCAAAATTCAGAGTTCAAGATTATTAATGCAGGCTGTCAGGATTTAGTGTATAGGCTATCAGGGGGAAGGCAGGATTTGGTAAATGCTGATGCAGAATCAGGATGGTATTTTAAAGGGGTATTTTATAAGGATTTATAGGTCTGAAAATTTCAATTTAGATTGTAGTCATAAATCTGATAAATTAATCATAAAAAAAGTTGGTAAATACAATGAAACAGATAACTGCTACAGACGCCCTTGCATTATCAATACCTGAGAGAATACAACTTGTTGAGGATATATGGGACACGATAATCTCTGAACCGGAGCCAATAGAATTAACCGAAAATGATAAAAAGATCATTGATGAAAGATTAGAAGCCTGTCATAAAAACCGCGAATCAGGTTCCCCATGGGGAGATGTTTATAAAAGGTTAGTGAAAGAGCAATGAAATATACAGTCATTATAATGTCTGAGGCCGAAGAAGCCTTTTGCTGGTACGAAGATGAAAGGGCGGAATCAGGCTATGACTTCCTTTTACAGGTTGATGCGGGAATAAACTTTATTAACAGAAGGCCAGAAGTTCACCCTATTGAATACAAAGTAACGAGAAAGCACCTCATAAAAAGATTCCATTAGAAAATTATATATTTTATTGAAGCAGAGAAGATTATTGTCTTGGCTGTACTTCATGGAAAGAGAAACCCCAGTATTCTTTAAAAAAAGGGTTAATCGCATCTGAGGCGTAGCATTTTAAGGCGGTTAAGGGAAGTGAATATCCAGTTCAGTGTTGGAATTCTGAAGGTATGGTAGGAGCGGGCAAGGTCAGCGCTGTTAATTACTATGATATCCCGCATATCATGGCTTCCCGAATTTCCGCCATTATTTTCTGCACTGCCATTTTTCCCACGCTTGTGCATGCTTGACCGCCTTATCCGTATATCTCTGGCATCCATTTTCCAGCTCTGCCCCGCCAAGTGCCCTCTGAGCAAGCATGTCAGCCCGGCCAACAATATGAGTCCAGTAATCGATATACATGAAAAAAATTACAGAAAAGCGTTATGATAAATTAGGTAGCTGTTGTCTTCTGTTCACTGCTTTATCCCAAATTCCTGCATCCGGTTTATGAGTGTTTTATAACTCACACCCAGGATTTCTGCGGCCTTTGTCCTGTTCCACCTGGTTTTATTAAGGATATCCAGAATGGCCTCATGCTCCTTTTCAGACACATAGGCCTTACTGATTTTTCTTAAGGAATACTCCTGCTCCTTGAATAGCTTGAGTTGCCTGATGTGTTCAGAGTCATTATCATCAAGTTCAATGCTATTTACAGGGTCAGGCTTTAAGCTTGTATCCATATTGGACTGATCAAGCTCCTGAAAGATAAAGCTCCAGTCTGATACAGCAATGGCCCTGCGCATGATATTCTCAAGCTCCCTGATATTGCCGGGCCAGTTGTATGATACCAGAAAATCAAGAACCCTTTCAGGTAAATCACTGATCTTCTTTTTATATTCAAAACAGTATTTATTAAGGAAAAAATGTATGAGCAGAGGGATATCATCCCTTCTTTCCCTTAAGGGCGGCACCCTGATCTGCATGATGTTGAGGCGGTAGAAGAGGTCATTCCTGAATGTGCCATTCTGCACCTTTTTCCACAGATCAGCGTTTGTTGCAGCAACCACCCTTGTATCTACAACCTTCTGATCTGTAGACCCTAATCTTGAGAACTCCTTCTCTTCAAACACCTGTAAAAATTTGACCTGCAATGAAAATGAAATATCCCCTATTTCATCAACAAAAAGGGTGCCTCCATTTGCCATCTCAAGGCGGCCTGGTTTATCCTTGTATGCATCTGTAAATGCCCCCTTCTGAAATCCGAATATTTCGCTTTCAAGAAGTTCATCAGGCAATGATGTACAGTCAACCTTTACAAGCGGCCCCATCTTTCTAGGTGAATGAAAATGTATAGAGCGGGCAACCAGCTCCTTACCGGTCCCTGTTTCACCTGTTACAAGCACAGTGATATCCTTTTCTGCCACCCTCCTGATCTTTCTTCTTACATCCACGATCCCTTTGCTCTTACCGATTATAAAGGTTGTATCAGGCATGTGGGCATGTTCTTTGCTGTAGACAAGGGCCTCATCCACTTTATTTTCAAGGATTTTCTGTTCAGCGCCAGGCGTGAGATAATGAACACCTTCAAATGGTGCAAAGCATTCACCAGCCGGAAGGCACTCCTCTGATGAGGTTAATACTGGTGTAACAGGATTCAGTATCTTGATCTTCTGTATTGCCTTTAATGAGGAGTCCGCATCCAGCGAGGGGTCAATTATAACCACATCAGGCTTAAGGCTATTCAGGTGGTCAATGCCTGAATTGTGATCAATGGAAACGCATGACCTTACCAGTGCGCTGTTCAGTTTGGCCTCTATATCCTTTGCATGATCCGGGTGTTCTGATTCTAATAGCACAACATTGATGTCAGAAATCATTTTTTTCCTCTTTGCATATCCCCTGTCAGTTTGCGAGGGCCTGGAAAACCATACTGCTTAAAGCAGTGGCTCCGCAGGGCTTTATTAGATAGCCCTTAATTGCCTGCCTTACTTCATCATCAATACCGTTAGGGCCTTCGCTCTCATACCCTGAGATAATGATTATTTTTGCAGATGGATCAATCTTTAGCAGGTTTGCGATGCAATGTGCGCCATCCATCTCGGGCATATTTCTGTCAATAAGGACCAGATCAGGCGCCCACTCTTTATATGCAGATATTGCCTCTGTTGACCTGCTTATTGCCTTTGCCTGATACCCCAGCTGCTTCACCAGGTTTGACATGGAGTCAAGCACAGACTCTTCATCATCAACAATAAGTATCTTCTGTCCTGAACCCCTTACAGGCTTCTCCTTTATCTCCTGGATTCTCTCAAGTTTACCCTTTGAAACAGGGAGGATGATCTTGAATGAGGTGCCCTTGCCTGCCTTTGAGGTGACAGTTATTGTGCCCTTATGCTGCTCAACAATACCATGTGTTGTCGATAACCCCAAGCCTGTGCCGGCACCTACCTCCTTTAATGTGAAAAAGGGATCAAATATCTTGTCAATGACCTCCTCTTCAATACCATGCCCTGTATCAATTACATATGTCACAACCTTGTTATTTATCTTTTTTGCCTTTACTGTAAGGTCACCGCCATTAGGCATTGCATCCCTTGCATTTGTAAAGAGGTTCATAAATGCCTGGCT